>CANCUC010000042.1 GCA_947381255.1 Actinomycetota bacterium | reverse complement strand
ACATCGATACGCAAATCTTGTTGGCGAATTTCTACATCAACTTCATCGGCTTCGGCCAAGATCAGAACTCCGGCAGCGGAGGTATGGATTCGGCCCTGTGATTCGGTTTCAGGAACGCGTTGTACTCGGTGAACGCCACCTTCAAATTTAAGCTTTGCATACGGGGTCTTCCCCGGTTCGCCGGTACCCCGCGATTTAATCGCCATCGATACATCTTTATAGCCACCCATCTCAGAGTCGGTGGCATCAATAATTTCAGTCTTCCAACCTTGGCGTTCTGCGTATCTCTGATACATACGAAGGAGATCGCCGGCAAAGAGGGCTGACTCATCGCCACCCACTCCAGCCTTAATTTCCATAATGACATCGCGGTCATCGTTGGGATCACGAGGCAATAGGAGCTCTTCGAGTTTTGCTTCGCTCTCTTCTAACGCAGCCTCAAGGGCGGGAATCTCAGATACAAAATCAGCATCCTCGGCAGCCATCTCTCGACCAGCAGCTAAGTCTTCAGTCGCGCTCTTCCAAGAGCGATACCCAGCAATAACTGGTCCAAGCTCGGCGTAGCGCTTTCCTAAGCGACGAGCCTTACCTTGGTCATTGTGGATTGAGGGATCTGCAAGCTCTTTTTCAAGTTCGACATATTCGTCGAGTAACTCATGGACATTTCCGAACTTATCGTGTGCCTGGCTCATCAGATCTCCTCCCCGAACAAAATAAAAGAGACCGCGCCCATCCTCGAGGGATGAGCAGCGGTCTCTAGAAAAAAGCTACTTAGTTTCTGTTGCCTTACCAAAACGCTTTTCGAAGGCAGCTACGCGGCCGCCGGTATCGAGGATGCGTTGCTTTCCGGTGTAGAAAGGATGGCAAGCAGAACAAACTTCAACATAGATTGAGCCGGTGCTCTTAGTCGAGCGGGTCTGGAAGACCTGGCCGCAACCGCATGTAACGGTTGTCTCGATATATTCTGGGTGAATCTCTGGCTTCATTTGGTTACCTCTTTAGGCTGACGTACTGGGTCGGAAATCCCGTGAACCAGCGGGTTAAGGGTACAAGGTTCGTGGGCGAGTAGGAAATCGCGCGAAGATTGGTTAGTAGTAGCCGCGCCAATGAGTTGTGGCGAGCGCCTTACAAGGAGTGCCGTAGCGAATCTTGATGTAGCGAAGCCCCCAGCGAATTTGGGTCACGGGATTGGTGCGCCAGTCGGTGGCAATGACTTCCATCTTATTTCCAGGAAGAGCCTGGGCAATTCCGGTTGCACCACTGCGGCGATTTCGGGCCTTGAAATTCCAGTGACTCTCACCCTCCCAGAGGGAGTTGAGGCAGGACAACTGACGGGCGTTCCACTTGTAGGTTGAAGCGACAAGAGCCTTGGCAACTTGCTTGGCACCGAGCGGGGTCTTAGCCAACTGAACCTGGCGGGCTTCGAGTGAAACTAGAGCCATCTCGCCAGCGTCGACTGAGCTACCTGAACCTAAGTCGATAGAACCGAAATTTTGGGTGAGTGCGACCGAAGGATCAATCATGATGGCGGCGGTCGTTGGAGTATCAGGCAGGGTAACTTCCTGGCCGAGGCTGACCTCGGCGAAAGTGGTGTTCACTGAAGCGAGAAGGGTGATGGCAAAGGCGGCGGTCATTACAACAATCGGCTTTCGGAACGACTGGATCACGGCTTTACCCCCTCTCAACTTTGAGCTCCACAGCCACCTTTTAGCGACTGACAGGGTTAGAGAGTTACAGAGGCAAAGGGATGAGGCAAATCAAAACCTGCGTGGGTGTGAAAAAAGTTTTTTTTCACAATTTTGGGGCTTTCTAAAGGTGCAGGTCAGCCCGTATGAAACCCCTTATGTCCGATTTGTCCGCTCAAGGCAAATTCGAGGTGAACGGAAGGCAATTAGGCAAGGAAATTAATTGGCTCTTCCAGCATCTCAGTGACCAAAGCAGCGATCGGTGAACGCTCCGACCGGGTCAAGGTGACATGGGCGAAGAGCGGATGGCCTTTGAGAGATTCAACGACCGCGACGACTCCATCATGGCGGCCAACTCGCAAGTTATCTCGCTGGGCGATGTCGTGGGTCAGGATTACCCGAGAGCCTTGACCAATTCTGGAGAGCACGGTGAGCAGAACTCCTCGCTCGAGCGACTGGGCCTCGTCAACAATGACGAAGGAGTCGTGAAGTGAGCGTCCGCGGATGTGGGTTAGAGGCAGGACCTCGATCAATCCGCGATCAACGATCTCATCAATGACGGTCTGGCTGACCAGCGCCCCCAAAGTATCGAAGACTGCTTGGGCCCAAGGCGACATTTTCTCGCCCTCACTGCCAGGAAGGTAGCCAAGCTCTTGACCGCCCACGGCATAGAGCGGACGGAAGATCACAACCTTCTTATGGTGGCGACGTTCTAGGACCGCTTCCAAACCAGCACAGAGCGCGAGTGCAGATTTACCAGTTCCGGCGCGACCACCAAGGGAGACGATTCCAATTTCATTATCCAAGAGAAGGTCGAGTGCCACGCGTTGCTCGGCAGATCTTCCGTGAAGTCCAAAGGCGGAGCGATCGCCTCGAACAAGTTGAAGCTGCTTGTCCGGAGTAACTCTGGCTAGAGCGCTTCCCTTTTCAGAGTGCAGAACAATTCCGGTATGGCAAGGGTGTTCCTTCGCCAACTCATGGGGAGTCCGATCGTTTTCGTAGAGAGCATCGATAACTGAACCTCCGACGCTGGCTTCAACCATTCCGGTCCAGCCGGAGGTAGAGGCAAGTTCGTGGCGATACTCCTCAGATTCAACTCCGACGGAGGAGGCCTTCACTCGGAGAGGAAGGTCCTTCGTTACGAGCACAACCTGGCGGCTCTCGGCCATGAGGTTTCTGGCGATCGCCAGGATGCGAGAATCGTTAGAGCCATCGCGAAGAAATCCGGCTGGAAGAGATGTTGGGTCGGAGTGATTGAGCTCGACCTTGATGGTGCCGCCCTGCTCATTAATGGAGATGGATTGATCAAGACGACCGTGGCTAATTCTCAGGTCATCTAGGGTACGAAGGGCTGCTCTGGCAAAGTATCCAAGTTCGGGATGGTCGCGTTTACTCTCTAACTCGCCGATGACCACGATCGGAATGATGACTTCATGCTCGGCGAAGCGGGCTAACGCCGCCGGATCTGCCAAAAGAACGCTGGTATCAATTACATAAGTCTTGCGCTCATTTTTTAGGCTCTTTGCCAAGAGGTCCTCGCGCTTTCCCAATATTTATAAGTATCCAGGCGGCTTCTATCTGCAGGGGGACAAATAGAACTTATGCCTCATAAAGTAAAACTCGCGAGCCCTCGGGGGTCAGCGACACGCGGTATCAAAAGGTTAATTTACAGTGAGCCAGGAGGGCTCGGTCAGCGACCAAAACGGCGGTGGCGTTGGGCATAGGCACGCAGGGCGCGTAAGAAGTCGACCCGCCTAAAGTCAGGCCAGTACGCCTCACAAAAGTAGAACTCTGAATGCGCCGATTGCCAGAGCAGGAAACCAGAGAGCCGTTGCTCCCCCGATGTTCTAATCACCAATTCTGGGTCAGGCATTCCAGCCGTATAGAGATGTTTACTTACTTCATCAATCGAGAGCGCACTTGAAATCTCCTCCGCGCTCTTGCCGGCTGCAATTCCATCTTGGATGAAATTCCGTACTGCATCAACAATTTCATGGCGACCGCCATATCCGATTGCGACGTTCACAACGACATCGGTACGGCCTTTGCTTCGAAGTTCAACATCGCGAAGCTTCAGCTGCAACCACTCAGGAAGCAGCTCGAGGGCACCTAGAGGTTTGATCTCCCACTTACCGAGCTCGTCGAGACGATCTACCGCCGCCGCGATAATTCTTAAGAGGGCATCCAGTTCGTCAGCATCGCGATTGAGATTATCGGTTGAGAGAAGCCAGAGGGTAATAATCGTGACATCGGCCTCCTCGCACCAATTGAGAAGTTCAATGATTTTTTCGGCGCCGGCGCGATGACCCTCTTCAGGTGTTGCTCCAAAATTAGTCTTTGCCCAGCGACGATTTCCATCAAGGATTACACCAACGTGATGAGGTGTTTGGGTGAAATCCAACTGACGCAATAAGCGCCGTTCATAAATCGGATAAAGCATCGCCTTGATGGCGCGCTTTAATGGGTTAGTCATTTCTTCTTAAAATCACTCATTGCTTTGCGCTCAGCGATAAAGGAAGCGATCGGCAAGGTTCCAGCCAAGATAAAGATGATGGTCGAAGGAAAACTCTTACGAGCCTTAAGGCAATAATTAAATGCCGCTACAACATAGATTGGGTAGGTAAATCCATGGACGATTGCGATCCAAGCCCAGCGGACCTGAGCACCTGAATAGTGATGAAGTATGTGATTTTCGGGCACTTCAAGGAACCATAAGAGAAGTGACATGCATCCTGACCAGATAGCCATGACGCGATAGCGTTGAAGAGCGCCCTCTAATCCCTTTTTCATGCCCCCACCTTATCGGCGATTTCATGGAGTTTTGAGTTGCGCCTTGAGATAAATGGAGCAGCGAGAACGAGAAGCGCCATGAACCACCAGATCACAACGTAAGAGATGTGTTGCCAATAGAAGCCTGAGATTGACTGTTTGAGAACGGGGGCAGGCACGCGATTGCCAGAGACCAATTTTCCAGAGGCGTCACTTTCCTTCATGGCGATTACATATCCGTCGAAGAGGCTGTATCCCTTACCGGCTACTAGTGCGGGGTCGAGTCTTCCTAAAGAAGTGGCCGAATTTAAACCGTGATCTTCCTGTTGGCGAGGATAGAGACGCCCCTCAATTGTTATATCTGCAGAGGTTGGTTTGATGGAGCCATCGTTATATCCACGGACCACCAAGATCGCACGATTGTTAGAGATGAGAAATAACCCTGCCGAGAGATCTCGATACCCAATTCCATCGACGTTTTGAGTTGGAGCAACATAGTTCTCAACGAAGTGACCTTGGAAAGTCACCACTCTATTTATAGCAGCGGTATAAATATTCTTTCCCGCTCTATCAACATCAGTAAGTGCTACAGGTACAGAGCTCGGCACAACTTTTCCTTGACGGGATGTTGATTGGGCGCGATGCCATTGCCAGAGACCAAGTTCGAAGAAGACTCCGCTGCCAAGCAGAACGGCGAGCGCGGTTGAAATTACTTTAAGAGTTTTACTCTTGATCATTCTCAGGCTTTGAAGCACGCTTGTAGCGGCGATAGAAACTCACCAAGAGAATGACAAATGCCGCAGTTAATACAATCATCACAAGCGAGCCCGCTACGCCAGTGTTTATATTGGTGGTGTCGCTCATGGCCCAATTATCCTACGAATTTCTAACCTATGCTTACCCACATGAGTGAGCAGAGTGGTGATGCCTATCTCCAGAATCGCTATGGACGCTCAAAACCTGGGCAGAGGCGTTGGCTCCTACCGGCAATTGTGCTTTTGGTCGTAGGGGGAAGCTGGTTGTTATGGTCGGCCAACCATTACTCCAGGCCTGAAATTCGAACCCAACTCATCTCTTTTAAAGTCCTTAGCCCTAGCGAAGTTTCACTCCGCTACTCGATCAACGTTCGCAGCTCAAAGCGCTCTCACCAGTGCATTTTGACCGCTTCTGATTACCAGGCGAATCTTGTCGGCCAAGTGACTGATTCTCTTCCATCTGGCTCAAACTCTTTCACGCATACGGTTTTAATCCCCACACGAGCTGCAGCAGTTTCAGCTTCGATTGAACATTGTGCATAGCCAGAGATAAACTCGCGCTCTTATGACTAACCAAACTTGGCTTACCGAAGAGGCTGCCGCTCGTTTGCGTGCGGAACTGGAAGATCTAGAGGGCCCTCGCTTTGCAGACATCGTGAAGAAGATCGAGGCTGCTAGAGCTGAGGGTGATCTCAAGGAGAACGGCGGCTATCACGCTGCCCGCGAAGAGCAAGGCAAGATCGTTGGTCGTATTCGCCAGCTCAAGCACATGTTGGAAAATGCCCATATCGGAACTCCTCCAGCCAGCGAATCCGGTGTAGTCGGACTTGGAATGGTGGTCAAGATCGATATGGCTGGCGATGAGATGACATTCCTCTTGGGCTCCCGAGAAATCGCGAGCGGAGATATTGATGTTTACTCAGAGAAGTCACCACTGGGTTCAGCAATTCTTGGCGCCAAGGTTGGCGACCAAGTTAATTACGAGACGCCGAGCAAAAAGGTATTTGTCGTAACAATTCTTGAGGCAAATCCTTACGCTTAACCTTCGCGCTTAGCGACTATTTGCGTTCTTATACCTGCGCACGCTGAGCGGAACAAAGATCGCCATGATGACAATCATGTAAAAGAGCGAAGTCACAATCGGATGCTCACTTGGGAATGAGTGCGCGGTAACTCCAAAGGTATTGTGAAAGCCGAAGAGTTGGCGTGCTGCTGCCACCATCGTTGACACTGGATTCCACTCTGCGAAGTACTGAAGCACCTTTGGCATCGAGGTGGTCGAGGCGAAGGCATTAGATAGGAATGTCAGCGGGAAGGTGAAGAGGAACGAGACGTTTGCGACAACCCTGGCATCTTTGGAGATGAGACCGGCAAAGATTCCAGCCCACGACAAGGCGTAACCAAAGAAGAGAAGCATTAAGAAGCCCAGGAAAATATGGAAAATTCCCGAGGTCGGACGCCATCCGACCAAGAAGCCAGCGGCTCCCATTACAACTAGAACCACGATGTTGAGCAGACCATCACCGAGTGTTCGGCCAACAACCAGGGCAGAGCGAGCAATAGGCAGGGATCTGAAGCGATCAATCAGACCCTTCTCCATATCTTGAGCCAGGCCTTGAGCAGTTGCAGCCAAGGTGAAAGTCACTGTCTGGACGAAGATTCCAGGCATAAGAAGTTGGACGTATCCACCCTTGATTCCCGCGCCTAATCCTCCGAAAACG
>CANCUC010000041.1 GCA_947381255.1 Actinomycetota bacterium | reverse complement strand
GCCGCACCAATTCGCGCACAAGCCAACATCGCAACCGCGGCTTCCGGAATCATCGGCATGTAAATGGCGACGCGATCTCCGGCCTTAACTCCGAGCTCTATCAGTGCGTTGGCGGCTTTCTTAACATCGTGAAACATCTGAGCGTAAGTAATCGTTCGAGTATCACCCGGTTCGCCTTCGAAGTGAAAAGCGATGCGCTCTCCACGCCCTTCAAGGACATGGCGGTCAAGACAGTTATAAGAGGCGTTGATCTTTCCGCCGAGAAACCATTTGGCATTTGGCGCTTCCCACTCCAAGACCTGATCCCACTTCTTATCCCAGTGTAAGTAGTCAGCTTGTCTACTCCAGAAGGCGAGGCGATCTGAGGCCGCCTCCTCGTAGAGATCTGCCAGGGCATTGGCTTGAGCTACAAACTCTGGGCTAGGGGGAAATGTCCGATTTTCGTGGGAGAGATTCTCCAATGAACTCATGAGTGCGAGGTTACGCGAGCGCTCACCCCTAAACAAGGGTTGGGTTATCCCCAGCACTTCTGGCTCCACCTACCCTCGCGGCCGAGCCAATGCTGATCTCACTCCTCCCATAACTTTGCCGACCTACACCCGTTTACCGCATTGGTGAGCGGAGGAGTCAGCTAGGGGGCACTGTGTTTGCAATATTTAATACCGCTTTTCGAGTCATTACCCACGTTCATGCCTTGGAGGTGGCGGGGCGCTGGCTCTGGAAAGGGGGTCAAGCGGTGATGCACTCCAATTTCGGGCTGCTGGGCATCGATCGACTGCTGAGCCATCTCGGCATTAATTAGGCGCAGGAAGGCTATTAATTAGCCACTCGCATACAGGTTTTCCAATCCACCCCAAAATGTGGTGGGATTAGCCGTAAGCACGACAGCCTGACCCAGCGTTGAGCCACCGGCGTCCACTTACAGCCGACTACCACCTCAATTTGGGAGAACATCACTCATGCCAATCGCAACCCCGGAAATTTATGCACAAATGTTGGACCGCGCTAAGGCTGGTGCCTTCGCATACCCAGCGATCAACGTCTCTTCATCACAGACTCTGATTGGTGCCATTCGTGGTTTTGCTGAGGCTGAGTCCGATGGAATCATCCAAATCTCTTGGGGCGGAGCGGAATACCTTTCAGGTTCAACTGTAAAGAACATGGTCGATGGAGCAGTTGCTCTCGCCGAGTTCGCACATATCGTTGCAAAGAATTACAAAGTTAATATCGGAATTCACACCGATCATTGCCCAGCAGAGAAGCTCGATGGCTTCATGCGTCCACTCCTCGCCTTTGGAGCAGATCGCCTTAAAGCTGGCGGAGCACCACTTTTCAACTCACATATGTGGGACGGATCAGCAGTTTCAATGCCAGAGAACATGAGCATCGCTGCAGAGTTGTTGGAGAAGTCAAAGGCTGCCGGAACAATTCTTGAAATTGAAATCGGTGTTGTTGGCGGCGAAGAAGATGGAATCGAAGCGAAGCACGATGCCAAGCTCTACTCAACTCCTGAAGATGCACTCCTTACAATTGAAACACTTGGTAACGACCCACAAGCTCGTTACATGGTTGCTGCAACATTCGGAAACGTTCACGGCGTTTACAAGCCAGGAAACGTTGTCCTGCAACCAAAGATCTTGCAGACACTTCAAGATGCAGTTGCTGCAAAGCTCGGTCTTCCTGCTGGTTCAAAGCCAATGGATCTCGTATTCCACGGTGGTTCAGGTTCACTTCTCTCTGAAATCCGCGAGTCACTTGATTACGGTGTTGTGAAAATGAATATTGATACCGATACTCAATATGCATTCACTCGCCCAATCGTTGATCACGTCTTTAAGAATTACGACGGAGTCTTGAAGATTGATGGCGAAGTTGGAAATAAGAAGGCTTACGATCCACGCGCATGGGGTAAGGCTGCTGAAGCCGGTCTTGCAAAGCGTGTCGTTGAGGCTTGCGAAGATCTCCGCTCAACAGGAACTTCACTCTCTAAGTAATTATCGAAACGCAATCTCCCACTGGATTCTTACGAATAAAGAAGGTTAGGAAAAAATGCCTGCTCTAGTACTGCTCGGCGCTCAATGGGGCGATGAAGGTAAGGGTAAGGCGACCGATATCTTGGGAGATCGCGTCGACTATGTAGTTCGTTATCAAGGCGGCAACAACGCTGGTCACACAGTTGTTATTGGTGATCAGAAATATGCCTTGCACCTGCTTCCATCTGGAATCTTGAGTCCCAACGTCGTTCCCGTAATTGGTAACGGCGTTGTGATTGATCCATCTGTTTTGTTGGAAGAGATTCGCGGACTCAATGAGCGCGGAATTGATACCTCAAAGCTCAAGATCAGCACCAACGCTCACCTCATTACTCCTTATCACCGCACTATCGACAAGGTTTCAGAGCGCTTCTTGGGTAACTCCAAGATTGGAACAACTGGTCGCGGAATCGGACCTGCCTACGCAGATAAGATCAATCGCATCGGTATTCGCGTACAAGATCTATTTGATCCATCGATTCTTCGCCAGAAGATTGAAGGCGCCCTTCGCGATAAGAACCAGATTCTTATTAAGGTATTTAATCGTAAGGGAATTGAAGTCGAAGATGTTCTCAATGAATATCTCGGGTACGCAGAGATTTTGCGTCCTTATGTAACTGACACAGTTTTACTTTTGGATGAGGCTCTCAAGGCTGGCAAGAATGTATTGCTCGAGGGTTCACAAGGAACTCTGCTCGATGTTGATCATGGAACATATCCATTTGTAACTTCCTCTAATCCGACAGCTGGTGGTGCTTGTACTGGTTCTGGAATTGGACCAACAAAGATCACTCGCGTCATTGGAATTGTTAAGGCCTACACAACTCGCGTTGGTTCCGGTCCATTCCCAACAGAACTCTTCGATGAAGATGGCGAGAAGCTTCGCACTATTGGTGGAGAAGTTGGAGTCACAACAGGTCGTGCTCGTCGCTGTGGTTGGTATGACGCACCAATTGCTCGTTATGCAGTACGCGTAAATGGTCTTACTGATTTCTTCTTAACAAAGCTCGATGTGCTCACCGGATGGGAGCAGATTCCAGTCTGCGTCGCATACGAGATTGATGGAAAGCGCGTTGAAGAACTTCCATCATCACAATCAGATTTTCATCACGCCAAGCCAATTTATGAATATCTTCCTGGCTGGAGTGAAGATATTTCTAAGGCGCGCAAACTTGAAGAGTTGCCGGAAAATGCCCGCGCATACATTAAGTTCTTGGAAGATATCTCTGGCGCACCGATGAGCGCTATCGGCGTTGGACCTGGACGCGATGAGACCATCGTTGTGAAGGAATTCATTTGAAAGTTCTTCTGATTGGATCTGGCGGCCGCGAACATGCTTTGGCAAAGGCGCTGCGCCAAGACCCAGAATTAGAAGAGTTACACGCAGCTCCAGGTAATCCTGGAATTGCAGAGTATGCAACGCTGCACGACGTTGATCTTGAATCAAACAACCTCCTTGTAAAACTCGCGCAAGATCTCCAAGTAGATCTCGTTGTCGTAGGACCAGAGAAACCTTTGGTGAACGGTGTAGCTGATGCGCTACGCAAAGTAGGAATTGCAACATTCGGTCCCAGCGCCATGGCGGCAAAGCTTGAAGGCTCAAAGGATTTTGCAAAGCAGGTTATGCACGATGCCGGGGTTCCAACCGCGCGCAGTTTTACCTGCACCACCAAGGCAGAGATTGAATCCGCGCTCGATACATTTGGCGCCCCTTACGTTGTTAAGCACGATGGCCTGGCTGCCGGCAAAGGCGTGGTCGTTACAGATGATCGCCAATTAGCTCTGGACCATGCATATCTCTCTCCCCGCGTTGTCATCGAAGAGTTCTTAGATGGACCGGAAGTTTCACTCTTTGGAATCTCAGATGGCACCACCATCTTGGCTATGCAGCCCGCTCAGGACTTTAAGCGGGTGGGCGATGGCGATGCCGGCCCAAATACCGGCGGAATGGGAGCCTATTCACCGCTTCCGTGGGCACCTAGCGATATCGTCGAGCAGACCCTGCTCCAAGTTTTGAGACCAACCATCGCTGAGATGAAGGCTCGAGATACCCCATTTGTTGGCCTGCTTTATGCGGGCTTGGCGCTGACCTCACGGGGACTTCGAGTCATTGAATTTAATGCTCGCTTTGGAGACCCTGAGACCCAGGTGCTTCTTCCTCGCCTCAAGACCCCTCTCGCCGCGCTTCTCTATCGAGCAGCCACCGAAAACCTCGCTACCGATGGACCCCTGGAATGGTCTGACGATGCAGCCGTCACCGTGGTCTTGGCCGCCGAGGATTACCCCGCCGCTCCAAAAATCGGCGATCCCATCACTGGAATTCAGAGTATCGAGGGCGCTGATGTTTATCAGGCGGGTACCAAAATTCAGGATGGAACCCTTCACTCTGCTGGCGGTCGAGTACTTTCGGTGACCGGGCTTGGCGCGACGCTGACCGAGGCGAGAGTTAAGGCTTATGAGGCGATTGCAAAGATCTCATTACGGGGAGCTCACTATCGCCGCGATATCGCGCTCCTTGCTAGCGCGGCATCAACCCCCGCTGAAATAAGAGAGAATTAGCCCATGAGCGTCTTAGCTGATCGTTATGCATCGGCCCAGATGCGCTCCATCTGGTCACCTGAATCTAAAATTATTCAGGAACGTAAATTGTGGGTCGCAGTTATGCGCGCTCAATCGCAACTTGGCCACGCGATTTCTGGCGAGACCATCGCCGATTACGAGAAGCTCCTTCCACACGTTGATCTTGCCTCCATCGATGCGCGTGAGAAATTAACGCGTCATGATGTGAAGGCTCGCATCGAAGAGTTCAATGCGCTCGCTGGCCATGAGGCAATTCATGCGGGAATGACATCTCGCGACCTGACAGAGAATGTCGAAGCGATGCAGGTGCGCGATGGACTCCTCTTAGTTCAAAACCGCGTCGTCGCAACTCTTGCCATGCTTGCAGAGCGTGCCGGTCAATATATCGAGCAACCAATCACTGGTCGCTCACACAACGTTGCAGCGCAGGTAACCACTTTAGGTAAGCGCTTTGCATCAGCTGCCGAAGAACTACTTTTCGCATACGAGCGTTTAGAGAATTTAATTGAACGTTATCCAATCCGCGGAATTAAGGGCCCAGTGGGCACTGCGCAAGATTCAGTCGATCTCTTGGGAAGTTCTGGCGCTCACGCCAGACTTGAAGCAGAAGTTGCTGAGCACCTCGGCTTTAATCGAGTACTCGATTCCACCGGACAGATTTACCCACGCTCCTTTGACTTTGATGTCATCACCACACTTGTTCAACTTGCCGCGGCACCATCATCCTTTGCAACTTCAATCCGATTGATGGCTGGCGCAGAACTTGTAACCGAAGGATTTAAAGCTGGCCAGGTTGGTTCCAGCGCGATGCCGCACAAGATGAACACCAGATCGTGTGAGCGCGTCAATGGATTAAGCGTTGTACTTCGCGGATATGCCTCAATGGTTGGTGAACTCAGCGGAGATCAATGGAATGAGGGTGATGTCTCGTGCAGCGTTGTACGCCGAATCGCACTCCCAGATGCCTTTTATGCAATTGATGGTCTCTTTGAAACATTCATGACAGTACTAAATGAATTCGGAGCCTTCCCTGAAGTTATCAATGCCGAGCTCGAGCGCTACCTTCCATTCTTGGCCACCACCAAGATCTTGGTAGCCGCAGTTAAAGCTGGAGTTGGGCGAGAAGTTGCTCACGAAGTAATTAAGGAACACGCAGTTGCGGCGGCTCTTGGAATTAGAGCGGGTAAGCCAAACACCATGATTGATGCTCTTGCAGCAGATGCTCGAATTCCACTTGATAAAGCGGCTTTAGAAACCTTGCTCTCTACTCCGATGGAGTTCACCGGGGATGCGGTCGCACAAACAACTCGCATTATCAATCGCATTGAAGCGATTACATCACGCCACCCTGATGCGGCGAAGTATCGCCCTTCAAGCATTCGGTGAGCGCGATGATTGATGGTTGGAACCATCTTCGCAGCGGTAAAGTCCGCGATCTTTATACCAACCTCAACGGAGAACTTTTAATCGTCGCTAGCGATCGAATCTCTGCATTTGATTACATTCTTCCAACCGAAATTCCAGGTAAGGGAAAGTTACTCACCCAACTCTCACTCTTCTGGTTTGAGATGTTTAAAGAGATTGTTCCTAACCACTTAATCACAACTGATGTTCCGACTGAGGTTAAAGATCGCGCCGTCATCGTTAAGCCACTTGAGATGTTTCCTATCGAATGTGTTGCGCGCGGATATCTCACTGGTTCAGGTTGGGTTGAGTATCAGAAGAACCAATCAGTAACTGGGATTTCACTTCCCGCAGGATTGCTCGATGGATCAAAACTTCCATCAAATATTTTTACACCAGCTACAAAAGCTGAGATGGGTGATCACGATGAGAACATCACCTTTGAACGTGCAACCTCAATTATCGGTCTCAATCATGCGGAGAAGTTGCGCGAACTAACTCTTACCCTCTATTCAACGGCGCATGATTACGCCGCCACACGCGGGATTATCTTGGCCGATACCAAATTTGAATTCGGTCTGGATAGTGAGGGTAAGATTTGCTTAGGCGATGAGGCCTTAACCCCGGACTCTTCTCGTTTCTGGTCTCTCGATGGTTGGAAGCCAGGTGGTGCACAACCCTCCTTCGATAAGCAATATGTTCGAGATTGGTTGCTCGCATCAGGTTGGGATCGTCAGAGCCCACCACCAGAACTTCCTCAAGATGTTGTAGATAAGACGCGCGAACGTTATGAATCAGCTTTCACGCTCCTGACCGGAAGGAATATCTAATGGCCACCATCGTCGTGGAAGTTATGTTGAAGCCCGAGATCCTAGATCCGCAAGGTCAGGCTGTTGCCGCCGCCCTGCCTCGCCTCGG
>CANCUC010000040.1 GCA_947381255.1 Actinomycetota bacterium | reverse complement strand
GTCGTTGGCGGAGCATGCTGGACCGCTATCGATCTATTTTTAGGTTTCATTATTGGACCCATCATTGGACGAATGAGTATCCCGGCGCGCATCGAATTCTCTAAGAGATTTATGCCGAAGATGGTTCTCTTAATGCCAACTCTCGTCATCGCAACGTTAGCCGGTGGCTGGCAGTTAGCACGTCATGAAGGTTTCATCCTCGCCTCAGATAAGCACCACGGTTGGGTTGTTGGATCGATGATTGTTGTTGGCGCGATGGCGGTTATCGCTCTCGGATTCCTGGAGCCAGCAAACCTTGGTGTTCTCTTTGAGTTAAAGAAGGAGAAGCCAAACGGTGCAGTAATTGAGAAGTTGATGAAGCGCTTCCTCTACACCGCTGGAATTACCGGCGCGATGCAAGTGGCCACGCTCATTATTATGACAAGGATTGCGACGCTATGAACACCACTAAGAAGCTCCCACCAGTTTCAGAGATCTCTGTAGCGATTTTGGCGATTGTGGTTGCTGGCGGCGTTTATCTCGCAGCCCACCTACCAAAGCACACCTCACTTGCACCAACCACCTTGGCGGTACTCGTTGCGGGAGCGCTCGTCCTGGTAAATGTATTTCTATTATCCCGATTGGCAAATTTTGCTTGGAAGACATTCTTTTTAGTCGCTAAGTGGACCTTGCTTGCCTATGGGATATTTGCGGGCGCCCTTGAATATATCTTTATTAAGGATGGAACTAAGGGAAGCTTGTTACTTCTCATGAGCGCCACAATTGTGATCTTTGCTATCAACTTACCAATTCACTTTGGCTTCACCGTTGCACGGTATGCGGAGGAGTAATTAATCCTTAACGAAGTTTTCTCCTCCGCTATATGCGGGGGCGATATCTGCAAATCGAGCAAAGTGAAGTTGAGCTGCAACTGTAATTGTTCGCGTCTGACCGTTACGGTGCTTAGCCACAATGAGATCGGCCTCGCCTGAGCGATTTTGGTTGTCATACAAATCATCGCGGTGGAGCAAAATAACCATGTCGGCATCTTGCTCAATCGATCCTGATTCACGAAGGTCAGAGAGCATCGGCTTCTTATCTGCGCGCTGTTCTGGAGAACGGTTTAACTGCGAGATGGCGATAATCGGAACGTTGAGTTCCTTCGCGAGCAATTTAAGATTACGTGAGAACTCTGATACTTCTTGTTGACGGCTCTCTACGCGTTTTCCGGAAGTCATAAGCTGCAAGTAATCGATGACGATCAGTTTGAGGTTGTGGCGCTGCTTAAGGCGACGAGCCTTTGCGCGAATCTCCATCAGTGAGAGATTAGGTGAATCATCAATAAAGAGTGGGGCTTGTGAAATCTCGCCCATACGCTTCGCTAGACGACCCCACTCATCATCTGAGAGTGAGCCGGAACGAATGTTGTTAAGACCAACCTTGGCCTCCGCGGAGAGCATACGCATGGTGATTTCAGAGCGGCTCATTTCAAGGGAGAAGATGACTGAGGTATCTCCTTTATGAATCGATGCATAACGCGCGATATCAAGACCGAGAGTTGATTTACCTACTGCAGGACGCGCTGCCAGGACGATCATATTTCCTGGGTGGAAACCATTGGTGAGTGCATCGAGATCTCTAAATCCACTCTTTACTCCCTCTTCTGCGACGCCTGATGAGATGGCTTCGATCTCATCGAGAGCAGCTGGAAGAAGTTCGGAGAGCTGAACATAATCTTCAGTCATTCGAGATTCTGTTACTTGATAAACCTCGGCCTGTGCTGCATCAACCGCATCATCAACATCACCGGCTTCGGAGTATCCAAGTTGAACAATCTTGGTTCCTGCTTCAACAAGGCGACGCAAGATTGCGCGGTCGCGAACGATACGTGCGTAGTAACCCGCGTTGGCTGCAGTAGGTACAGAAGAGATAAGTGTGTGTAGATATGGTGCGCCACCAGCTCGTGCAATATCCCCACGCTTTGTTAATTCAGCAGAGACAGTTACAGGATCTGCAGGATCTCCACGGCCATAGAGGTCGAGAATGGCATCGTAGATAAGTTCGTGTGCAGGGCGATAGAAATCGCGCTCTTTAATAATCTCAACGACATCGGCAATCGCATCTTTAGATAACAACATTCCGCCGAGTACTGATTGTTCCGCTAATAAATCTTGAGGCGGGGTCCGTTCAAATTCGATGGGACGGGCAGGCAGATTGTTATTTCCGCGATTGGGTAACTCTGCGATGCTCACGGGCGTAATCCTCTTACGGGTTACTGACATTCCCTATTTTCCTAACTCAGGCTTGTGCGCCCTTGTGTGGGAAAGTGCCCAATTGCTGGGGATAACCTGAGTTTTGGTGTGGAGCCACTGTGGGTAACTTGCCCCACTCTGGGGATAGATTGCTCATTTCCCGGTATTTCACGCTTATTTTTACCCACAGGGCTGGGGATAAAGAATTATTTTGCCATCTCAATAAATGAGAAAACCCCGTCTCAGGGATCTCTTTCGAGAGCCTGGGACGGGGTTTAACTCTTAAGCGAAATTAAGCAGCGACTACCTGTACCTGGATATTGGCAGAAACCTGGGTGTGGAGATTTACCTTGGCGGTGAAATTGCCAAGCTTCTTCATTACAGGAGCCTTTAAACGATGGCGGTCGATATCGATTCCGACTGATGACTTGATTGCAGCAATGAGATCCTTTTCGGTAACTGAACCGAAGAGAGAGCCTGTTGCGCCAACCTTTGCCTTAACAACAATTGGAGCGTTCTCCAATGTTGCCTTGATTTCGCGGGCATGATCAAGATCGCGGATTTCGCGAGCGCTACGAGCGCGACGAATTCCCTCAATCTGCTTCTCCCCACCAAGTGACCATGCAATTGCATTGCCATTTGGAAGTAGGAAGTTACGTGCGTAACCATCTTTAACGGTTACAACATCGCCGGCTTGTCCGAGTCCTGCAACTTCGCGAGTAAGGATGAGTTTCATATTTACCGCTCCTTATCTTGCTGTTGAGGTGTAAGGCAAGAGCGCCATTTCGCGGGAATTCTTAACCGCGGCAGCAATTGCACGTTGATGTTGGGTGCATGCACCCGTTACTCGGCGAGCGCGGATCTTGCCGCGATCTGAGATGAACTTACGAAGAGTTGCGATGTCCTTATAGTCAATATAAGAAACTTTCTGCTGGCAGAAAGAACATGGCTTCTTCTTAAACTTTTTGAGGGCCGCAGCCGACATCTTTGGCGCGACCTTCTTTGGCTTTAAGGTCTTATTACTTCTTGCTCCCACTGTGGTGCTCCTTTAAGAGGGCCCTGTAATTAAACAGGAATGGTTGGTTAATTAATTATTAGAACGGAGGTTGATCATCTGATGCGCCGGTTGCCCAACCGCCACCTACTGGTGCGGCTGACCATGGATCATCTGATGAAGCAGTCTCTGTTGTAGCGGTGAATCCGCCAGTACCCGCTCCGCGGGTTGTCTTTGTGACCTTTGCGGTTGCGTTACGAAGTGATGGACCTACCTCGTCAACTTCAACCTCAAATACTGTGCGCTTCTCGCCTTCTTTAGTCTCATAAGAGCGTTGCTTGAGACGACCAGAAACAATGACGCGCATTCCGCGTGTCAAAGATTCTGCAACGTTCTCTGCAGCTTGACGCCAGATCTGACAGTTTAGAAAGAGGCTATCGCCATCTTTCCACTCGTTCGTTGCCTTATCGAGATAACGAGGAGTTGATGCAACGGTGAACTTTGCGACTGCAGCACCAGATGGTGTGAAGCGCAGTTCAGGATCGCTTGTTAAATTACCGATCATTGTGATTGTTGTATCGCCAGCTGCCATTTTTCTCTCGCTTAATTAACTGTTATCTGATTATGAGTTGAGTTGATCTGGACGAACGACCTTGGTGCGAAGCACGGCCTCGTTCAAATTGAGTTGGCGATCGAGTTCCTTGATCGCATCTGGACCACAGTGCAGATCAGCAACAGCGTAGATACCTTCGGCTTTTTTATTGATTTCGAAGGTCATGCGACGACGGCCCCAAATATCGAGCTTATCGACGGTTCCACCACTGTCTTTGATGATCTTGAGGTATGTCTCAAGACTTGGTGCGACTGTGCGTTCTTCTAGGTCAGGATCGAGAATGACCATGATTTCATAATGACGCATGCGTTAACCCCACCTCCTCTGGACTAAAGCGGCCGTGGTATTTCCACGGCAGGAGGGTTACTGCTCCTAGCAGCGGAAAGGACGGGTGCCCTGAACGTGTAGGAAGGGTAAGCCTAACTCCTAGGGGTTAGTTAGGAGAAATTGCTCCTCCTGTGAAGGCTCGGGCTCTGTGGATAGTTGGGACTGGGTGGATTTGAGCGTGCATAGGGCGAAGAAGAGGCTGGTCGCTACCCGAATCAAGATTGCGCCGGCATACCACCTGGGTGGGAGCGCGAATTTTGCGCCGGCATATCCGCCGAGGTACTCCCAGATTGCAAAGTGGTAGAAAGCCTCAGCTCCCTGCCAGATCCAAAAGGCGATCCGATCACGGTTATTTACCAAAGCAATGACCGCCAGTGGAGCTAACCAGAGAACATATTGAGGCGAGTAAACCTTATTAAGGGCGGTAAAAATCGCCACGAAGATAAAGGCGATCTGAGCCAGGGTCGGAGTAAGCACGCTTCGGTACAAATATACAACGACGGCGATTGAACCAAGGGCGAAGAGCGCCATCCAATAGAAATTCAAATGCGGAATATCAATATTGTAAATGCTTAGTGCTTGCCAGATCGATCCTAAATCAGCCGGTCTTGTGGAATTCATTTTGAAAAATCTCCACCAGCCAGTTGGAGTTGTAACGATGAAAGGTAAATTGATTAGTAACCACAAGAGAGATGTTTGGAGAAAATAACGAAGCGCCGTTCGATACTCGCGCTTCATAATAAATATCAGAGCAATTGGAATAAGGAGAACTATCGGAAAGAATTTTGTAGCTATAGAAATTGCTAGGGCAATAGCACTTGGTCCATACCTCTTCTTGTCGAAGAGGTGGATAGCGAGCAAGGCGGTTACCACGGCCCACATATCCCAATTGATATACATAGAGGCTATAACCGCCGGTAAAACCGGAAGCAAATACCACTTCTTTGGATTCATCTTTGAAACCAGAAAGGCGCAACCAATAAAGAGTAGGGCGAGAAAGAATATGTTAATCAGGTAATAATATTTATCGGCATTCGTGCCGTGAGGAGTAATCAATGCAGTTGCCCACATAACTACGCCAGTCAGTGGTGGGTATTCCACAGAATTAGTGGCACTTGAATAAGGCCAGACATGATTTACTAAATTTCGGGCGTCAAAGAGCGCAGGTAAATCGCTGTAACACTCGTGCACATCTACGCCAACGCCTGTCCAGTTAGTTGTGTAGCAATGATTAAATTTCACAACAGAGAGGAGAGCTGCCAAGAGAGCGAGAGCAATTACAACTTTATTGGAGAACGAAATCTTCACTTCGTTGCGCTTATTTCTTCTTCTTCTTTGGTGAAGGCGCAGGCGTTGGCTTTGGAGTTAAGGCGAGTTTGGGATTGAGAGTTGGAACTGCGCTCTGCATTGGAGTTGGATCGGTACCACCGATATCTGCAGCCGGTGGGAAATCCATCACAGGGGTGTGCGCTAAGGCCGTGCGCATATATTGATCCCAAATTTTTGCTGGGAACGTTCCACCAGTGACAGCGTTCAAGCCACCAATACCGTTAAGTGATTGTGATGCGTTATCTCTAAAGAGAGCCACGCTAGTTGCCATTTGTGGAACATAACCTGTGAACCATGCACTTGCATTATCGGTAGTAGTTCCAGTCTTTCCCGCACTTGGGCGACCAAGGTCAGCAACTGCACCGGATGCTGTTCCATATTGGGTAACCGTCTGCAATGCGGTCGTGAGATCGGCCATTACATCGCTCGCAAATACCTGATTTGTCTGTGGTTGAGCTTGGTACAAAATTCCGCCGTTATTTCCAACAACTTCAGAGACGATGTACGGCTTGGCATATACGCCTTGTGCAGCAAATGTGGCATATGCGGAGGCGAGATCGATGACGTGTGGGCTCGCTACTCCGAGTGTGACCGAAGGTCCTGAAACCATCTCGACTGTTGTCGGAATTCCGGCTCTACGAGCGACATCTATGACCTTATCTGGACCAACTTTAATTCCAAGTGGAACGAATACCGTATTTACCGATTCAGCAATTGCATCTAAGAGATTAATGTTTTTAAATTGTTCGTTTCCATAGTTGAAAACCGGATAGGGACCTTGCGATCCCGGATCATAGAAAACCTGAGGTGAGCGTCCATTCCAAATGGAGTGCAGACTAATTCCTGATTCAAGCGCTGCAACTAAGGCAAAAGGTTTGAAAGATGAACCTGCCTGAGTAGTTGCTTGGGTTGCGTTGTTGTACTGGCTTTTAAGGAAATCTTGTCCGCCATACATGGCAAGTACAGCGCCAGTTCCAGGTTGGATAGAGACAAGTGCAATACGCAAATTATTAAATGGTGCTTTCGGAGTGCGCTTAGCAACAGCATCGACAGCGGCCTGTTGATCTCTCTTAACGAGCGTAGTTTTTACAACCAAGCCACCTTGCATCAATTGATCTTGGGTGAAACCAAATTTAGCTAACTGATTTTCAATCCATGAAACAACATATCCCTTTGGACCTGCGAGGGAACCTGATGTGACGCGGGGTTGGATAAATGGAAATACTTGAGCCTTCTCTTGCGCTGCGGTTATCCATCCAGCTTTTGTCATTCCACTCAATACATATTTCCAACGCGCCTGGAGTCTCGCTAAATATTTAGGACCGTTCGCTGGATCGTAATATCCCGGAGCATTTAAAATACTAGCGAGCACCGCTGCTTGCGAGATGTTAATTTGATTAACGGTTCGTCCAAAGAAAACTTGAGATGCAGTTTGAACTCCATATGAGCCACGACCAAAGTAGATGGTGTTGAGATAATCCTCAAAAATCTGATCCTTTGATAGTTGTTGTTCCAACTTAACAGCGATAACTATCTC
>CANCUC010000039.1 GCA_947381255.1 Actinomycetota bacterium | reverse complement strand
CGGAAGCTAAAGAGATCTGCAAATTCTTTCTTGGAGAGAAGATTTGTTGCGCGGTAACCCTTGAGTGGTTCCTTTGCAATGAGATCTTCGGATTCTAAACGTGCCAACGCCTCTCTGATTGGAGTTTGAGAAACTCCAAGTTGTAAGGAGAGTGCATCTATATTCACCCGTTCACCGGGAACGATCTCGTGAGCAAAGATCATGGCGCGGATCATCGAATATGTTTCATCAGAGAGGATTGAACGACGTGGCTGAGCTTTTACTTTAACGCTCTTGGAAATTGCCATGAGAACATCCTCCTTTCTAAATGGATTTATTGAGAGTCAACGCTGACTAATGGGGTAATCGTAAGCCGTCCATTCCGCCGTCAACTGCTAGAACCGTTCCAGTGGTTGATCTCTGCTGTGGATTTGCCAGATACAAGATGGCATTTGCAACCTCGTCGGCAGAAACTAAGCGCCCCATTGGCTGGCGAGCTTCAAGTGCTTTGCGTTCGGCGGCAGGATCACTCGCCGCCGCCAGAAGGCGAGCCACCCAGGGAGTATCCGCAGTCCCAGGATTTACGCAGTTCACGCGAATGCCCTCTTTAACAAAATCAGCGGCCATGGCAAGAGTGAGGGACATAACGGCACCCTTACTTGCGCTGTAAACAGCGCGCTTGGGAAGACCGACAGTCGCCGCGACTGAGCAGGTATTCACAATCGCTGGAGCTTTACTATTTGAAAGTAGAGAGTGAGCAGCCGCGGTCACGCGAGAGATCCCTGCGACATTGATATTTATAACCCGGGCCCACTCATCGTCGCTAGCGTCGAGGACCGAACCCACGGCCCCAACCCCAGCATTATTCGCGAGGATATCGATGGTCGATACCTGCTCCTTCACCTTTGCAACTGCCGCCACAACACTGGCGGTGTCACCCACATCGCAATGAATCCATGTGGCGTGTCCATCCATCTCCCCTTGATTTATGTCGAAACCAAAGACAGTTGCGCCTTCCTCTTTGAGCTTCTTCGCGACTGCAAGTCCAATTCCTGAACCTGCTCCAGTGACGATTGCATTCAACCCCTTGAATCCGTCGCTCATCTCTTCGCTCCATTCATTGATAGTTCAGAAATCCAGTAACTACCGGATGGATAGATGTATTTCTGAATGCTCTCGTCTTTCATATGTCCGCCTCCCCCAGGTAGTGCAGGTGCTTGATAAGCACCTGCTACCACCCTCGCAGGTTCTAGGAAATGCTCATGTAGGTGGTCTACGTATTCAACAATCCGTCGATCGTGATGTCCCGTAACTGCTACGGCATCAAACATTGCAAGGTGTTGGACCATTTCACAGAGTCCGATTCCACCTGCATGTGGAACCACGGGAATATTAAATTTGGCAGCTAACAAAATATTTGCGATATTTTCATTGACACCAGCAACGCGGGTCGCATCAATTTGCATAAATGAGATTGCATTCAGCTGCAATAGTTGTTTGAAGACCAATCGGTTTGCTGCCATCTCACCAGTCGCAACTCGAGTAGGCGCTACCTCTTTAGCAATTCTTGCATGCCCTACAACATCATCAGGATGTGTTGGCTCTTCGATCCATTCCAATTTAAATTCTTGTAGCTGATTGACCCAAGCAATTGCAGTGTCAACATTCCATACTTGGTTAGCATCTATGGCAATCTTAAAGTCTGGCCCAACCTCTGCGCGTACCTTTGTTAAACGTCTGCGATCATCTTCTATTGATTTGCCACATTTGTATTTGATGAGAGTGAAACCATCAGCAACTGCCTCACGGGTGAGATCCAACATCTTCTCATCGGTATAACCGAGCCAGCCTGGTGTTGTTGTGTAAGCGCGCACCCCGTCGCGCAGCAGCAAAGCTTCGTTGGCTGAACGTTCAGAAACTCTTGCCCTCAAAATTTGTAAAGCTTCTTCAGGAGTTAAGACATCTGCGATATATCTAAAATCAATTGCATCAACTAGCTGTTCTGGAGTGAGGTCCGATAGCAACTTCCAGAGCGGAACTCCGCGTTCCTTTGCGAAGAGATCCCAGAGCGCATTGAGAACCGCACCCGCTGCCATGTGAAAGACACCCTTATCCGTACCTAGCCAACGTAGTTGACTGTCAGCAGAGAGTTCGCGCGCGATATCTCCAATGCGAGCGAAGGCATCATCTGTGGTTAAACCGACAACCTTCTCCATCAAAATTTCGATCGCCGCAATCTGCACATCATTACCGCGACCGATAGTGAAAACAAGGGAGTCGCCAGTGAGAGCCGAGCTCTCGGTAAAGAGGCGTAAATAGGCTGCGGAGTAGTCTGGATCAGCATTCATCGCATCTGATCCATCCAACATTTTCGAGGTTGGGAACCTTACATCGAAGGCCTCTGCCCGCAGGATTGTGTAAGTCATTACGCTACAAATTTCTCTAATCCGATTGGAACACCGGACTCACTCCACACACCTTCATAGCCAACACCAGGATTCTTTGGGGCATGGACTAATCCGTTGCTATCAACCATCGCTTCGCGCTTAATAGGATTTTCAAAGACCAGCGACTCGTAATAGGTATTGTTCTTGATCGCCATGCAAAGGTGCGCACTTTCTAAACCATATCCATGAACTTCAGCGCGGAGATGGAATGAATCAGCAAGATGAGCAATACGCATCGCGCCAGTAAATCCGCCGCGCAAGAATGTACTTGTTCGCACTGCAGAGGCGACGCCAGTTGCGATGAAATCTCCTGCACTCATATGTGCACCATCTGTTACTTCACCAAGTAATAGTGGAACGCGTACGCGCTCTCCTAACCACTTATATGCAGTAACGCTAAATTCACGCATTGGCTCTTCATACCAAAGGTAACCAGAGTCAGATAATGCATGACCAAGATATGTAGCATCCATAAGATCAAAGCCAGCTGATCCGTCATACATCAAAGGAATGTCATCGCCAACATGTTCACGAAGCTTCGTGCAGAGAAGTGCATCTTTCTTAGCATCACCAAATGCATGTAACTTAATTGCG
Source organism: Actinomycetota bacterium (assembly GCA_947381255.1). Lineage (GTDB taxonomy): Bacteria > Actinomycetota > Actinomycetes > Nanopelagicales > Nanopelagicaceae > PALSA-747. The sequence goes on along the minus strand of CANCUC010000039.1, from coordinate 4,011 downwards.
GGATAACCAAGTGCTAAGCATTGATCTGCAATCTCAAGAAATTCTGGAATGCTAGAAAATGTAACTGTGGATGCATATGCCTGAATCGATTCACGAAAACCACCGAGCAACTTCCACACTGGTAGTTGTGCTTGCTTGCCCGCAATGTCCCAGAGGGCAACATCAACAACGTGCGCCATATTTGGTGCGAAACGTTCAATGCGATCTAACTCCCACACTCGTTCCCACAAATATTCGCGGTTGAGTGGATCTTGACCGATGAGCTCTGCCTTAAATCTCCGTTCAACATAATCCTTGAGAATCACACCGCGAGGTGCAGTTGCGAAACCAGTAATTCCTGCATCTGTTTCTATGACAAGCCATCCAGTTACTCCAGCAGGATCAGAGCCGGGTACGTTTTTGCGCCAAACGAAGGCGGGGGAGAATGCAGGGCGATCGACTAGAACGACTTCTACATTAGTAATCTTCACGCTCATGCCTCCTTTATTTGTAACTTTTTGATAACGAGAAATTTTTCCCGTTCAAATCGCCACATATTCTTTAATCAACTTTGGGACATCCTAGAGAATTATTTTCGAAAATACTATACGAAATAGTATTTATCCTCTAACCTCATGCCAACTGGCCACCGATCCCTCGATAGGTGGGTTAGCAACGAAAGGGGAAAACCTTGAAAAGAAAGCATTCCTTGCTGGTCGTAGCAACGGCCGCATTGTTGGGAGCTTCTTTAGTAACTCCAGTCGCTACACAAGCAGCGATTCCATCTATCACCATTTGGGTCGACTCACCTCGCCTTCCTGGTGCACAGTTGTATGCACAGATCATGAAGGGCAAAGTTAACGTCAACGTTCAACTCCACGCCCAAGGTGATCTCGTTGCAAAAGTACAACTATTCAACACAGTCAAAAAAGGTTGGCCAGATGTAGTTTTCGGTCCTCCTAATGACGTTGCATTCTTGAAGAACCCATTGGTTAACGATGCTCTTCAACTCGATGCGCTTCAATCTCCAGCAATCTGGAAGGCATTTGGAAACGGTAACAACTGGTGCAAACTCAATGGCCACTACTACTGTGTAAAGAATGACCTTGCTCAGACAGTTCTTTGGTACAACAAAACATTGATGACTCAATTCGGTTACAAGGTTCCAACAACCATGGCTGAATTCGCTGCTATCGGCGCAGACGTTGCAAAGAACCACCCTGGATATTCACTTGGATCACTTGGAGATCAAGCTGGCTACTCAAGCTTCTTGGAGCCTTCACAGTGCCCATTGAACGTTGCAAAGTCTGACACAGTTGTTGTTATCAACTCGAAGGATTCACATTGCACCCGAGTTGCGACACTTCTACAACCACTTATCGATAGCGGCGTAATTGATGTACGCAGCCCATTCGATGCTGGTTACATCAAGGATGTTGGACAAGCCGGCAAGTGGTTGATGAACATTGGTCCATCATGGTGGGGTCAGTTCGTTCTTCGCCCTGCTAGCTCTTACAACGTTCCAGCAGGACAGGTTGCAACGGCAAATATGCCAACGTGGCCTGGTGAGAGCAAGGCATACTCTGGAGAATATGGTGGCGGTATTTACACCGTTTCACCTCACTCAAAGTATCCAAAGGAAGCTCTCGCCTTCGCAATGTTCATGGTCGGAGATGCTCGTAACCTCGTCTCGGTGAAGAACCCTGATGGAAGTCACGGAGCTCCTACCTATCCTGCATACGGTCCTGGAAACAAGATCTGGGTACAAGCCGTTGCTAAGGATGCTTACTACGCACAGAGCATTGTTCCTGCACTCGATACGCAGGCACAATTGATCTGGGGCGGAACAAAGCCTGTTCGCTATGACGCAAATGGCGCCTGGGGTGCCTCTTGGGATACTGAAATCAAACAGTCCAAGGACCTCCAGAAGGCTATTGATGCCTATGCAACATATACATCGAATGCGGCCACTCAAGTTGGGTATGCCGTAGTTAAAAAGTAAGAAGAAAGTTCAGTAAAGACCTCGCAGGACCTAATACGTCCTGCGAGGCTTCTTAAAATTAGGAGTTAATGTGAGCCACGGTCGACGCCAAAAGCCGAAGAATCTTTTAATGATCCTCATGCTCTCCCCGTATTTATTGCTTCTCTTTTTCTTCGGAGTATTGCCACTGATCATGGCCATCTTCAACGTTCCGACCAAGTCCCCTTCTAACCCCAACGGCGGTTGGCACGTAATTAAGATAGTGCTTCATGACTTTCGCTTAGTTCCCGCTGCCTGGCATGTGCTTGGTTTCATGGCGCTCTTTGTTCCTCTGATGATTTTCTTTGTAGTGGCGATGTCATTAATGCTAGATACAGATACTGCACCTTGGAAGAAGTGGGTACGTCTGGCCTACATCGTTCCGGCATGTATCTCCGGTTCTGTAGCTGTTCTGCTCTGGTATGTGTTGCTTGAGCCAACCCTCAGTCCTTTCAAAGGCGTTATGCACTTCTTTGGTATCACACAAGCATCTCAAATTTGGAAAACTTCAAACTTAACTTACATCTTGGTCTTTATGGCCTTCTTGTCATTAGCTGGGCAGTGGATCTTGATTCAATTCGGTTCCCTGCAATCTATCTCCGGAGAAATTCTGGAAGCAGCACGCGTTGATGGATGTACTCAATTCCAACTCGCTACGAAAATTAAACTTCCTCTCATCCGTAAATATGTGATTTACATGGGCGTACTTGTTTTCGCCGGCGGACTTCAGATCTTCGTTGAACCTCAACTCCTTAACTCGAGTGTTTATCACGGTATCGCTCAGCAGTGGTCTTTTGATCAGTTGAGCTATTCACTCGCATTCGACAATGGAAACTTCGGTGAGGCATCTGCGCTCTCTCTCATGCTTCTTGTTCCAAGTTTGATTGGTGCCCTGCTCGTTATTTTTAAGACAGATATGTTCGAAGATGTGAATTTTAAGAGTCCAAAGAAATTGGCGAAGGAAGCCAAGAAGCGTGAGGCGGCTGCAGCATGAGCATTGATTTCGATAAGAAGGCTCCAGCAACTCCTGAAGCCCCACGCAAGAAGAAGCGCAAGATCAGCATTGGCCATTACGCCGTAAATGGCTGGCTCATTTTTTGGGCCATCTTCAGTGTCATTCCAATGCTCTGGTTGATTCTCGCCCCTTCTAAAACAGATCGACAGGTTTCCTACAAGAATCCCCTCTCATTCGCCAGCTTCCATGGCTATATTCGCGCTTGGAAGAACCTCCAAGATTTCAACAGTGGAGTTTTGGCGCACTGGGTAATTAACTCAGTCACCTACAACCTAGCGATCGTGGTCTTCGCAAGCGTGACGGCTTCCTTGGCAGGATTCGTTATCTCAGCTTCACGAATTCGATTTAAGAAGACTTTCCTTATTTCAACCTTGATCATGATGTTGGTTCCACCGGTTGCTCTGGTTATTCCGCTCTTTATTGAGATGAATAAGGTGAATCTGATCGATAATCCACTCTCGGTTATCTTGATCTCATCGCTCTACCCCTTTGGTGCCTTCTTGTCCTACATCTACTACTCCAACACGATTCCACCTGAGATTTATGAATCAGCGAGGTTAGATGGATGTTCGGATTTTGGTTTGTACACCAAGATTGCCTTCCCGCTCAGTCATCCTCTCTTGGCGCTCCTTGCTTTCTTCGCCTTCGTCGGCAACTGGGGTAACTACTTCATGCCGTACATCATGCTTCCATCCCCAGAGCACTACACGCTTCCAGTTGGACTTGGAGCACTCTTCTTCTCAACACCAGCTATTAACCCTGGTAACGGCGCGACATCTGTTCCGATCCTTAAACCAGAAATTGCACTCGCAGGTATTTTGGTTGCAGTTCCTGTGATGATCGTATTTTTGATCTCACAGAAACGATTGATCCGCGGAATGTTGGCCGGTTCTATCAAGGAATAGGAACGGTACTTCTACGAAAGGTTAGTGATGGAGCGTTTGGTATTTCCCTTCAATGAGGGCAATCGCAGTATGGGCGAACTCTTGGGAGGAAA
>CANCUC010000038.1 GCA_947381255.1 Actinomycetota bacterium | reverse complement strand
TCATTACGAATCCATGCGGAAATACCTAACATCAGAGCGCCAAATGCAGCTCCAGCAAGCAATCCGATCAATATGGAGATCCAACCCTTAGGGCTGGTAAATCCACCAAAGAGATTGATAATGATTCCGTATACGACGACAGAGAATGCCGCGCGCGATGTCGAGCTAATAAAGACGCCGTTGGCAATCTGCTTACCGGTCAGCGGAGTGGCATTCATCGCATAGAAGACTTTGCCCCACTTGAAACCTTGAATAGTGGTGAAGACAGTTTCATCCATCGCCGTCTGAATCGCCGCGGTAGCAAGAAGCGCTGGCGCCAAGAAAGTTAAGTACTTAACTCCATCAACGCCACCTGAGTGATCGTTAATCAACTTGCCGACGCCAATACCCACAGCAATGAGGTAGAGAGTGGGGTTAGCGATCGCAATAGAGATAACCACCGGAATGAATTTGCGCATATTGAGAATGCGAGATTCGGCGACCGAGAGTGCTCCGCGTGACTTAATGCGCTCTACATCAACGATGACGAGCGAGCCTTGTCTAACAGCCATAGTTATCGCACCACACCTATTCGATCAAGGTGCGGCCGGTAAGACGCAAGAAGACATCTTCCAGCGAGCTACGACGGACAAGTGAGGTAAGTGGATGTAATCCCTTTTGATTCAAGGTGTGAAGAAGAGCTTCGCCATCATCTGCATACATCAAGATGCGATCTGGAAGCACTTCGATGCGCTCGACCATCTCTTGAAGTTGCGGCGCAACAACTGCGTTGCGATCAGAACCGAAACGAACTTCCACAACCTCTTTGGTGGAGTAGGTCTTAATCAAACCGGCAGGGGAGTCCTCCGCCATGATCAATCCCTTATCCATAACCATTAAGCGGTCACAGAGTTGTTCGGCCTCATCCATGTAATGCGTTGTAATAAGAAGGGTCACGCCTTGTTCCTTGAGACGGAATAAGCGATCCCACAAAATGTGACGCGCTTGCGGATCAAGACCAGTAGTTGGCTCATCGAGCATCAAGATCTCTGGCTCGCTGATCAGCGCGCGTGCGATTGTGAGGCGGCGCTTCATTCCACCACTTAGAGCATCAACCTTGACGGTGCGCTTATCTGTGAGCTGAGCAAATTCGAGAAGCTCTTCAATCTTTGGCTTAATGAACTTCTTGGAGAGTCCAAAGTAGCGACCATATATATAAAGGTTCTCTTCCACCGTGAGGGCAGCGTCCAAGTTATCTGCCTGCGGGACAACGCCGAGGTGGGCCTTAATCTCAGGTCCAAACTTCTCAGGATCCTTGCCCAAGATGGTGATCTCGCCATCAGAACGGGTCAGAGTCGCCGCGATAATCCGCATGGTCGTGGACTTTCCAGCGCCATTTGGCCCTAGAAATCCGAAGGATTCCCCCTTGCGCACCTGGAAATCGATCCCGGCCACAGCTGTGAAGTCGCCGTAGCGCTTGACCAGCCCCTTGGCCTCGATAAGGACATCTGAAGAGTTAACACCGTTGTTAGTCATAGGCGCACCAGCCTAATAGTTCTCACCCACGCTCATCAGCGATTTCGTCCTCCCACGCCTGCCCTCCGAAAGGGCGAGAAGTGGGGTGAAGGTGAAGGAAAGTGGGCAAAGGTGGTTGAAAAAGGGGAAAAGTGGAGTAAAGTGGTGAATGTAGGGAATTCGGGGGAATTTCTTACCAACCTGTGGTTGGAAATGGGGAGAAAATGTTTCTGGGGACCCACGAGCCAAAGCTCGATGAGAAGGGTCGCCTCATCATGCCCGCCAGATTCCGCGAGGATCTAGCCAAGGGTCTTGTCATTACCAAAGGCCAGGAACGCTGCCTCTACGTATTTCCTCTGGGGGAGTTCACCGCGATTACCGAGCGGATGCGCCAAGCCCCAGTTACTGAAAAAGGCGCTCGCGATTACATGCGGGTGATGTTCGCCGGTGCTCACGACGAAGTTCCTGACAAGCAGGGTCGAGTCACCATCCCAAGCGGACTTCGTAACTACGCCGGCTTAGAGAAAGAGTGCGTCGTCATCGGCGCAAATACTCGTTTAGAAATTTGGGACTCAGCTGCATGGAACACCTATCTCGAAGATCGCGAGAAGGGCTTTGCAGATGTTTCAACGGAGGTGCTCCCAGGGCTCTTCTAATTTCTCTCGTTAGGCCATCGCCGACTTCATATTAACGACGCCACTTCCCCGGCGCCGTTCCCCCCAAGATCCGTCGGTCGGCGGTGACCTAGCCAGAGAAATACAGCAGTACCGAATACGCAGAACATGCAAGTGAAAGTTCAAGCAGTACGAGTTAAGAAAGGGGAAGCAGATGACACAACAACACATTCCTGTTGCGCTCGATCGTTGTATCGAATTGCTTACCCCTGCCATTGAATTTTCGCTCCAAAATAACGATGCCACATATGTCATCGATGCAACTTTGGGTCTTGGCGGGCACACACGTGCATTGCTCGCCAAGTTCCCAACACTTATCGTTATTGGAATTGATCGCGACGAACGCGCAATTGATCTCGCTCGTAAAAATGTAGAGCCATTTGCAGATCGACTACTTATATCCCACACAACATACGATCAGATTGATGAAGTGCTTCAAGAGCACAGCGTCGCGCAGGTAGCAGGGATTCTCTTTGATCTTGGCGTTTCATCGATGCAACTCGATGATGGAGAGCGTGGATTCGCGTATTCGCACGATGCTCCACTTGATATGCGCATGGATCAGAGCACCGGGCTTACAGCACTTGAGGTTCTCAATACATATGAACATGGCGCACTCGTTCGCATCTTGCGCATGTATGGCGAAGAGAAATTTGCCCCTCGAATTGCCGACTTTATTATCGAGGCTCGCAATGAAGGTCGCTTGAATTCCACAAAAGATTTAGCTGAGCTTGTGAAGAACGCAATCCCTGCGGCAGCGCGTCGCACCGGCGGTAATCCAGCCAAGAGAACTTTCCAAGCTCTTCGTATCGAAGTAAACCAGGAGCTTTCAATCCTCGAAGCCGCAATCCCTGCAGCACTTCAAGCGATACAAGTGCATGGTCGGGTCGTTGTTATGGCGTATCAATCTTTAGAGGACAAGATCGTAAAGAGTTACTTCGCAGAAATTACGGAGTCCAAGACTCCTCGCGGTCTTCCGGTAGATCTTCCTGATAGCGCAGCTAAATATGTTCTTGTCATGCGGGGGAGCGAGGCCGCATCTGAAGCAGAGATAGTTATCAATCCACGCGCGCAATCTATGCGTCTGCGCGCAGTTGAACGGTTGGCCGCATAATGGCGATCACCCAATTTGAATCCGTCGAAGCAGTCGCTCCACAACGCTCCCGTGTCCGCGAATTCGCCGACCAGACGCGCGCAGCGCTCAAACTAGTTCCTGATTTAACGGTTGATAACAGTCAGGCGGTGGGCAACGGCGCCTTCATCGCCTTTCTTATCGGTGTATTTACCGCTGGGCTCCTTCTCCTGCTCAGCGTAAATACCGCCCTTACATCAGGTGCTTTCACGTTAGAGAACATGAAACTTCACCTCGCCTCAGTAAACGATCAACGAGATGCGCTGCTCAATCAGGTTGCAACATTCTCTTCCCCTAACAAGTTGGCAGAAGCTGCCACAAAACTTGGAATGCAACCGCAAGCATCTATTAACTTCCTCGACATCGGTGGAGGAAGTTCCAAATGATCTCCAACGAGGCCTTTGGTAAACGCATCAGGTACCTGGTTGTAATCCTCGTCGCAATATTTCTCCTCTTCGGTGTCCGCCTTATTGATGTGCAAGCAGTTCAAGCGAATGGATATGCCAAGCGCGCAGTTAATGAGATGGTAAATAGATCAACGTGGTTGGCGCCTCGAGGAACCATCACCGATATCAATGGAATCGTCTTAGCTCGATCCATCGCCGCGAAGAACATCATTGTCGACCAGACGATGATCGCAGACCCCGCTACAACAGCAAGTGTCACCTCCGCCGCCCTCAATGTTCCCGTAGCCGATCTTCAAAAACTTTTGACCGGAACCAAGCGCTATCAAGTAATTGAAAATGGAGTTGCTCCTATTGTTTGGGACAACTTACAGACCGCATTAACGACTTATAACAACAAGGTTGAAGGCACTAAGGCCGGACTTTCAAAACGTATCGTCGGCTTCTTTAGCGAGAACGCTTACACACGGAGCTATCCAACCGGAACCCTTGCAGCATCCCTCGTAGGGCTCACTAACGCCGCGAACCAAGGAGCTGCCGGAGTCGAAGCAAGTATGAACACCGCTCTCACCGGTACTAATGGTGAGTATGACTATGTAAATGGCGATGGCGCGATCATCCCTGGATCACAGCAATTTATTACCGCAGCAAAACCCGGAACTGATCTGCGTCTAACGATTGAACGAGATATTCAGTGGGTCGCACAAGATGCGATAACCGCCGCGGTAAAGAGTTCCAAAGCGTTATCGGGAACAGTCATCGTTATGGATCCTAAGACAGGTGCAATCCTGGCGCAGGCAAGTGCACCAAGTTTTAATCCATCAAACCGCGCAAAAATTACTTTAGCTGAAATGCGTAATCCAGCGGTCCAAGATGTATATGAGCCTGGATCAACTGGAAAGGTGATTACCGTCGCCGCAGCGCTTGAAGAGGGAAGTACAACACCCACAAGCGTGTACACGATTCCAAACACCTTTAAGGCGGGCGGAAGAGTCTTTCACGACGATAAGAACCATAAGACAGAGCACTTGACTACAGCTGGTGTATTAGCGGTCTCAAGTAATATCGGAGCGATCCAGATCGGCAGCGCGATTCCAAGTAAGACCTTCTACTCCTATTTGCAGAAGTTCGGAATCGGTCAGAGCACTGGATCAAATCTTCCTGGTGAATCTGCAGGTATTTTGCACCCGGTCTCAGATTGGTCTGCATCATCGGCTCCAACAATCGCCTTTGGACAGGGTTATTCAGTTACCGCGATGCAAGCCACAGATGTATTTGCTACCGTCGCAAATAATGGAATTCGAGTTACTCCTAATGTCATCGCAGGTACAACGGCCGCAGATGGCACCTACACTCCTTCAAAGCCATCAGCGCAGATTCAAGTAATAAGCGCTGATACGGCGCAGAAGATTCGTCAGATGCTCGAAGGTGTTGTCTCAAATGAGGGAACTGCTCCTGCAGCGGAAATTCCTGGTTACAAGGTCGCGGGTAAGACCGGTACCGCTATGCGCGTTGATGCTCGTTGCGGTTGCTACCGCGGTTACACCGCTTCCTTTATCGGCATGGCACCGGCAGAAGCTCCAAAGTATGTTGTCAGCGTGGTTATTCAAAATCCGCAGGGCATGCATTTCGGAGGCGAAATCGCAGCACCTGTATTTAAGAAGGTAATGAGCTTTGTCTTGCAAACAAAGCAAGTTCAACCTGTTCCTTCAACTCTTCCCGCATATCCACTCACGGCGGCTTCCCTTCTTAAATCGAAGTCAGTGGTGAAGCCATGAGTAGCCAACATACTGATTTAGCTCCAGTGGAAGTTTTTAGTAAAACGATTGAGGAGCTAGCGCGGTTCATTGGCGCAGATAAAACTTTTGCAGAGCTCATATTCACAGGTGTTACCCTCAACTCTCGTAATGCCAAAAATGGCGACCTCTTTATTGCCCTACCAGGAGCAAAAGTTCACGGCGCAACCTTCGCAGATCAGGCAATTTCCCAAGGAGCCGTTGCGCTAATTACCGATGAGGCTGGATCCCATCTCATTCACGCCGAGGTTCCCGTTCTTGTCGTTGGAGATCCACGATTCTGGGTTGGTCCCATCGCATCATGGTTTTACCGAAACCCATTCTCTGCACTTGATGCGGTAGGAATCACTGGCACTAACGGAAAGACCACAACGGCTTCACTCGTTGAACAAATCTGGCGCTTGGATGGTCGCACGACCGGATTCATTGGAACTATCGGCATAACCATCGATGGTGAAGAATCAAACGCATCATTCACAACTCCCGAGGGAACAGATTTGCAAGAGATTGTCAGCACCATGCGCGAACGACATGTCCGCAATATGGTGATGGAGGTAAGCAGCCACGCACTTTCGCAGCACCGTGTAACTGGAGCTCGATTCCGCGTCGTTGGATTTACAAATTTAACCCAGGACCATCTAGATTTTCATGGCGATATGGAGAGTTACTTCCAAGCGAAAGCCAAATTGTTTACTCCAGATTTCGCAGAATTGGCTTTAGTAAATATTGATGATCAGTACGGCGCCAGACTTCACTCGGATGCCCAGATTCCAACCAAGTCTTACTCTCGCTCCAATCACAGGGCTGATTGGTTCTACGAAAGCTTTGAAGAGTCAGGTGCCGGTTTTGAAGTAAAAATTAGGGGAGCAGGCGGAGTTCTGATTGAAGGTCACCTACCTCTTCTAGGGCTACACAATCTTGATAATGCCCTGCTTGCCATTGGGCTCACCGTGGAGAGCGGAGTAGATCCGATAGCGGTGGCTGCATATTTAAAGTCGTTGCACGCACCTGTTGGACGCCTTGAGCCTGTATCCGTAGGGCAAAAATTCCTTGCTCTGGTCGATTATGCACACACCCCAGATGCTGTCTCTCGAGCGTTGGCAACAGCTCGCTCACTTACATCCGGCCGCGTCATCGCGGTGCTTGGCTGCGGTGGAGATCGAGATAAAACCAAGCGTCCAATCATGGGAACTGCGTTGCGCACTGGCTCAGACCTCGCAATATTTACCTCAGATAATCCTCGCAGCGAAGATCCAACTCAGATTCTTGCTGAGATGGTTGGAGAACCAGGAGAGAATGAGATTGTGGAAGTAGATCGCAGAGCTGCGATTGCAACAGCGGTTATAGAGGCAGCGCCAGGAGATTGCGTTATCGTTCTTGGAAAGGGACATGAACGCGGACAAGAGATTAACGGCGTTAAATATCCCTTTGACGATCGCATTGAACTGGCACGCGCGATAGAGGAGTTGTCATGATCCCTTTAACAATTGGTGAGATCGCTGGAATTATTAGCGCTCAAATCGTGGACATTGATCCCGAAGCGGTCATCACGGAAGTTCCGGTCATTGATTCTCGAAAAGTCGAACCTGGTACATTCTTCGTGGCACTTCCAGGAGAACGTGTTGATGGAAATACCTTTGCGAAAGAGGCGATCGCCAATGGCGCGCGCTTTGCCATCACCACGATTAACCTTGGAATTCCCTCACTCGTTGTAGAAGATGCTGGGGCAGCGTTAACAACATTAGCAACAGTTGTTCGCGAGCGAATCAAGCACTGCACCTTTATAGGCATCACCGGTTCACATGGCAAGACAACCACAAAGGATTTACTGGGGCACGTTCTAGGTGTTGCAGGT
>CANCUC010000037.1 GCA_947381255.1 Actinomycetota bacterium | reverse complement strand
TACAAGATGGATTACTCGCTCCATTAGATACCGTCGATATTGCAAGTGCGATAGTGGTTAGCGATCATTTGCGTGAAGGTCCAGTGCATTTCAATGTGCAATTTGATGAACCGCTCTTGCCCGCAGATGAGGGTAATTGGTTATCGGGTCTTGCTCCACATCCAAAGAATCGAAACTCCGCTCGAGAAGCAGTTTCCATAGAAGTTAAGCCTCATGGCCTTCTCATCGTTGGTCACGATAGAGCTGGATTTGAAGTCGGCTCAATATCGAAGTTGGCACGAGATCTCTCGTGGCCACTGATTGCCGAGGATCCACTCTCTTTTCCGCAAGCCATCTCACACGCCTCACTCTTTTTTAGCGATCCCGAACTTCGATCCACCTTTAAGCCAGAACAGATAATTGTTATTGGTCGAACGACGCTTTCTAGAAGCATCAACGCTTTGATTTCCGAATGTTCAGATGTGATTGTGATTGATCCTCGTACTGAAAGAATTGATATAAAGCGTGAAGCATCGCAGATTCTCACCTCACTTCCCGAAGTCATCGCTTCTCCGGATTCTGATTGGTTGATGAAGTGGAGTCATCTCTCAGAAGTGGCTCAAAGGAAGGTCTCTCTTGAGTGGTCAGAGCAGTTAGCGATTTCGACAATCGCTAAAAACCTCCCCGACGATTCCGCCCTCTTTATCGGAAGTAGTAGGCCAATTCGAGATGTGGAAGCATTCGCCGCTCCGCGCACCGGAGTTCATACCTTTGCGAATCGTGGTTTAGCGGGCATCGATGGAAATATCTCTACCGCATTTGGAATAGCAGAGCGCTATCAACGCACCTTCGCGATATTAGGCGATGTTACTTTTCTGCACGATATCTCCGCGCTAGCCAACCCGACGAGCGCAGATCTCACTATCTTCGTTATCGATAACGATGGTGGCGGGATTTTTAGCACTCTGCCTCAGGCGAAAGTTGAGGGCTTTGAAAAGATATTCGGCACACCTCATCATCTCGATTTAGAGCGTGTCATTGCCGGATTTGGGGGAGTAGTAACGAGAGTGAAGAGCGCTTCTGATCTCATCCACTCGATCATCCACCCATCTCAAGGGCTGAAATTTGTGGTGATAGAAGTGCCAGATCGTCTTACAAACGCCGATAAGTTAAAGGAAGTAACTCAGAGCCTTGTAAGCGCACTGCGCATGGGAAGCAATTTAGCCTGACTTTCGGCGAGTTCTTGCTCCGCGCTTGATCCTGCGACGATTCCACATCCAGCAAATAATCTGATGGAACGGCGATCTTCTGCGATCTGACCACAGCGCAGCGCGATCCCCATCTCGCCATCTCCATGTGCATCAATCCAACCAACGGGTCCGGCATATCGGGCACGGTTCATGGATTCAAGTTCAGTGATTACATCCCTAGCAACATCGGTAGGAGTTCCACAGACTGCAGCGGATGGATGAAGAGCTGAGATCAATTTAAAGATATCGACCTTGGTTGCGCTGTCGTTGATCACACCAGTTACATCAGTTGCCAAATGCATAACGTTTGGAAGGTGGAGCACAAAAGGTGCATCAGGAACGTTTGTCGATGAGGCGAAAGGTTCGAGTGCTTCAGCTACCGAGCGAACTGCGTATTCATGCTCTTCTAGATCTTTTGAAGATTTCGCTAAGGAGCCTGCAAGTGCGAAATCGCGTTCTTCATCGCCAGTGCGGCGAATAGTTCCAGCTAAGACGCGTGAGGTGACAAGTGATTTGCTTAACCGCACTAGCAATTCTGGGGTAGCACCGATGAGGTTATCGACGAGGAAGAGCCAAGTCGATGGGTATTCGGTTTCAAGGGATTGGATTAAGGCCGCAGGGTTAATCTCTTTATCTGCATGAGCAATGAGATCTCGAGCTAGAACAACTTTCTCAAGCTCTCCCTCTTTAATCTTAGTAACCGATGCATTTACCGCTGAACGCCACTCTTCGTCAGATAGAGCGCCTTGTGACCAGGTGAGGTTAAGACCAACTTGATTGATTATTTGCGAGACTAATTCTGGTTGGCCATTACCAATCCAGGTAATCCAAGATTTACCATTTTTCTGCGCGACAACAATCTCAGGAATCGTAAGAACCGATGGCTCTTCTTCGGCAAAGGCGAAGGAGGCAAAGAGAATTGGGCCGGTTCCTACCCCATGCACATTGTTCTTGATTTCCAATTGGGAGAGTTCGTTCTTCCACCAGGTAGAGGCATCTGCAAATCGCTTCTTGCCTGAAACGCGATGAGTTTTGTAACTTCCAAAGGCGATGAAACCATCTGAACCTCTGATCCAGCTTGCACTGATCGGAAGATCTGTTGCAATCTCACTTAAACGTGGATGATCGCCCAGTAATTCAGTGGTGATGCGTAGAGCCATAGGCTTAAGTTAAGTGCCTTTAGCGTTTTGGAACAAAACGCCAGAGCGTCGGCATAGCTGTTGAAGCGATAGCGATCTTTATCACTTCGCCCAAGATAAATGGAGTAAATCCAAGTTTGAAGGTAACTGCCCATGTGGCGTGAATCGAATGATGCAACCAGAAGAGTCCGGCGCTAAAGATTACGAGATCACCGAGGATCATTGTTGGAACGACCGTCGCAACCTTCTGATCCCACTTGCGTCCAGCGAGATAACCAGTAATTAGTGACGCAAGCAACATTCCGACGAGATATCCGCCTGTTGCGCCGGTAATGCGGGTGAGGCCGTGAGCGCCTGATGCGAACACTGGAGCGCCAAGAAAGCCGATGATGAGATAACTTGCAAAGGTAGTGAATCCAAGTGATGCCCCGTACGCGCTGCCGAGCAGAAGAGCTCCGAGAGTCTGACCGGTAACTGGAACTGGAGAGCCTGGAACGGGAACTGCAATTTGCGCCATAAGCGCTAGGAATGCGATTCCGCCGATAACCAGAGCGACCTTGGTTGCAGTCGTGCTCCGAGTAACAAGCGCACCACGCAGCGTTGCGGTTGAAGATACAGACATCTCTATCCCTTTCGTCACCGACGCCTCTTCTAGTTAGGCGAGGTTGAAGTTGTCATAGGAGCGTACTACCGAAAGAATAAACCCGTGAGTAAGTCAGCAGATTTAAATAAGGAGCCTGAAGAAGTCGCCTCAATGTTTGATGGCGTCGCTAAGCGCTACGACATCATGAACGACCTTTTGAGTCTGGGGCAGACTAAGGCCTGGCGCAAGAAGGCCACGGCAATCATCGCGCCAACTTCTGGGATGAAAATCCTAGATATTGCAGCAGGTACTGGCTCATCGAGCCGTCCCCTTGCAGATGCTGGCGCTGAAGTTATTCCGGCTGATTTCTCTCAAGGAATGTTAGATGCTGGTAAGAAGCGTCATCCTGATCTTAAATTCACTCTCGCAGATGCCCTAAACCTTCCTTTTGGGGCAGATGAATTTGATGTAACCACAATCTCATTTGGATTGCGTAATACAAATGATGTACAGAAGGCGCTCGCTGAAGCTCTGCGCGTTACCAAGCCGGGCGGACGTTTAGTGGTCGTCGAGTTCTCACATCCAACAAATAAAGTTTTCCGCAAGATTTATATGAACTACTTGATGGGATTCTTGCCAAAGGTGGCTCGTCGTCTCGCATCTAATCCAGATGCATACATTTACCTCGCTCAATCAATTCAGGCTTGGCCAGATCAGGAAGAGTTGGCTGCAAAGATTGAAGCAGCTGGATGGGGAAGTGTTGCTTGGCAGAATTTCACCTTTGGAATTGTTGCCGTGCATATTGCTTTCAAGGATAAGTTGTAAGAGATGGCCTTTGGTATTCCACATCTTGATGTAAAGCTCGAACTCTCGATCCGTTCGGATATGAAGAGAGTTGAAGAGTTATTGCGGGAACAGATTCAAGGCGAGTATCCGCTTGTTATCGAAACTTCGCGCCACCTTGTGGAGGCGGGTGGAAAGCGTCTGCGTCCATTGCTCGCTCTTCTCGCAGCCCAATTTGGAGATCCAAAACGTAAAGAGATTATTGAAGCGGCGGTTGTTTGTGAACTCACACATTTAGCAACGCTCTATCACGACGATGTAATGGATGAGGCACCGCTGCGTCGCGGAGTTGAAAGTGCCAATGCTCGTTGGAACAACACAGTTGCGATTTTGACTGGTGATTACCTCTTTGCAAAAGCCTCTGACCTTCTTGCTGATCTTGGACCTGAAGCAGTTCGCCTTCAGGCACGCACCTTCGAACGTTTAGTTATCGGTCAAATCACCGAGACTCAAGGTTCGACCGCTGGTCTTTCGATGTTAGATCATTACCTCAAGGTTGTTGCTGATAAGACTGGATCACTCATCGCAACATCCGCACGCTTTGGTGCACTGCTCTCCGGAGCACCCGTAGAAGTTGTCGAAGCACTAACGACTTTTGGCGAGAAGATTGGCGTGGTCTTTCAGCTCGCAGATGATGTAATTGACATCGCCTCTGAATCAAATGAGAGTGGCAAGACCCCCGGTACTGATCTCCGCGAAGGCGTTCCAACCCTGGTCACACTCTTTGTATTGGAGTCAGCAGATTCTGCCGATGCAGAACTCAAGGCAATTTTGTCTGCTCCAATCAAGGATGAAGCGATTGTGGCCCTGACTTTGAAGCAACTACGTAGCCACAAGGCGATGGAACAATCAAAAGATTTGCTTCACAAATATGCAGATGAAGCTCGTCTAGAGCTCAACTCTCTTCCAGATGGAGCGGCTAAACGAGCCTTAATCGAGCTCTGCGAAACGATTATCACTAGAACTTCCTGACCTGACTAAGTCATAGCCCAAGGTAATCAAGGCTGCCCAAACAATTAAGAAACCGATCCAGCGACCCACGGTCATTGCTTCGTGTCGTACGACGACGCCAATAATGAACTGAACAGATGGAGTGATGTACTGAAGTAATCCAATGATGGTGAATTTCAAACGATTTGTAGATCCGTTAAACATGAGAAGCGGTATTGCGGTTACAACTCCGGCAAGAATCAAGAGCGTTGTAAGGCCAAAGTGATGCCCAAATTGTCCAGTTCCCTTATGCCCGAGCCAGAGTAAATAACCTCCATAAGGAATAAGGGAGAGCGTCGTCTCGATTGCTAGTCCTTCAAGCGCTCCAAGTCCTAGTTGCTTCTTCACGAGCCCGTAGCTGCCCCATGATGTCGCAAGTGCGATGGCGATCCACGGTGGACGACCGTAATCAACGGCCAAGACAATTACTCCGGCGGTAGCACTGCCAACTGAAATCCATTGCAATTTACGCATCTTCTCTTTCAGCAAGAAGACTCCAAAGGCGATGATAATCAATGGGTTGATGTAATACCCGAGCGCACATTCAACTACGTGGCCATGGTTCACGCCCCAGATATAGACAAGCCAGTTAACGGAAATCAACATCGTCGAGAGGATCAAGCGCAGGACGATGCGTCGATCTTTGAGAAGCGAGAATGTGCTCTTTAGTTTGCCGGTGTAGAGCAAGAGCGCAATGCAGAAGACAAAAGTCCAGACGGCGCGATGAGAGACAATCTCAATGGAGTTGGCGGGCTTCAGAAGTGGCCAATAGAGAGGGAAGAGACCCCAGGTGAGATATGCGGAGACGCCTAAGGTCAGACCAATTCTGTAGCTCTTCATTAACCGCGCTTATCTATAGTTTTGGAATTGTACTGAGAACTCCCAAGGGTGATCTTTAACAATTTGGATGGCAACTTGAAGATCATCACGACTCTTGCTTGAGACGCGCAACTCTTCTCCCTGAATCTGAGTCTTTAAAGTTTTTGGACCCTCATCACGCAATAACTTTGCGATTTTCTTAGCATCCTCAACTTTGATGCCCTCTTTGAAAGTAGTGGAGATCTTGTAGATCTTTCCACTGAGCTGTGGCTCGGAGGCATCGAGGTGCTTGAGTGAGACACCGCGTTTGATTAATTTATCTTTAAATACTTCAAGAGCCGCCTTTGCGCGATCTTCAGTGTCAGCTTCAATGTTGTATTTCTCACCGGACTTCTCAATTGAAGTTCCGGTATTTTTGAAGTCAAAGCGGGTTGAGATTTCGCGGTCAGTTGAGTTGTATGCGTTATCAACTTCCATGTGATCTACATTTGAGACGATATCGAAACTTGAATCAGCCATTGTGAGCCTCCTGCTTTTTAATGCTATTTCGTGACAAAAGAATATGTCCGGCAAAGCCTATTACGAGAGCCACTAGTACTCCGACGTTTGCACCTGACCAGGCTCCGCTCTTGCCGCCAATGAGACCCAAGAAGTAGCCCTGCCACGAGAGCCATGAAGCCAAAGGATTTGTCACAAATCCCCAACCGACGATCGTTCCAACAACTACTAGCCCAATAGAACGGTAGTTGTAGATTCCGTAGCGCCCGGTCGTTGAGAAGAGCTCTGCCTCTGCGTAATCACTCTTTCGCATCAAGATATCTGCCACAAAGATTGCTGACCAGACGGCGATGGGAACTCCAAGGGTGATGAGAAATCCCTGGAATGGAACGCTGAAGTTAGGTGCGATCCAGACAAAGTAGATTGTTCCAAACATCATGATGGCTGCATCGAATGATGCTGCGATGTGACGCTTCACGGGCAATCCAATTGAAACCAGAGTTATTCCAGATGAGTAGAGGTCGAGAATTGCACCGCCAACCAATCCGAGAATTGCGACGATCGCAAATGGAATCAGATACCAAGTTGGAAGAATTGTTGTTAACGCTCCGATTGGATCGGTAGCGATTGCCCCACTCAGATCCTTTGAACTGCCAGCTAAAAGTGCTCCGTAGATGACCAAGATAACTGGAACGATTGATGAACCAAAGACCGTCCAACCAATAACGGCGCGACTGGAAGTCTTTCTTGGGAGGTAGCGTGAGTAATCTGCCGCGGAGTTAACCCACCCGAGTCCAATACCTGTTACACCAAGAATCATTGCGCCGATAAATCCAGCCTTACTTCCGGAATGGATTGATTGCACTGCATGCCAGTTAATCTTGTGAAAAGTTAAGGCGATGTATCCCGCAGTAAGAATTATTGTTGCAGAAGTTAACCAACGTTGAATCTTCATGATGGTGTGAAAACCGAGCACTCCACCGAATACGGTCAAACTAGCTGCCACGAGGAATCCAAGAATTCCAGCGACGTTGTGATTGATATGGCCAAGGCGTGCGAAGACAGTTTGCGCAGCAAGCGTGGCAAGAGAAACGAGAACCGTCTCCCAACCAACGAAAATTAGGTAAGAGAGAAATCCTGGCAAGACATTTCCCTTAACTCCAAAGGCGGCGCGGGAAAGAGTCATCGTTGGCGCATTAGATCTTTTTCCAGCCAACGAGCTGACACCAACTAGAACGAATGAACCGACGGTGCCAATGATGGCCGCCC
>CANCUC010000036.1 GCA_947381255.1 Actinomycetota bacterium | reverse complement strand
GTAACTAATTCACGAGCGACTTCATATGGCTTCCTATTGTCAGTAGCGATTTCTACAGTGGCAAGAGATTGATATATGTGTTCTCGCTCTTCAAAAATCTTCCGCCATTGAACCTCAGGATCCGCGGCCACTAAAGGCCTATCCCCCTTGTCTCCGATGCGTGCTAACACATTTGAGATTCCAACTCGAAGGAAGATAACCTCCGCCTTTGACGCAACAATCGCCTCGCGAACCTCATGAATCAATATTGAACCGCCACCTAGTGCCAGAACTCCATAATTAGCCCGTAAAGCGTGAACTACAACTTCCTTTTCAATCTTTCTAAAACCGGGTTCTCCTGATTCAGCAAATATTTCAGGGATCGACTTCGCCTCTCGCTCCACAATCAATTCATCGGTATCAGCGAAACTCGTTGAAAGTTCGCGAGAGAGCGCCTTCCCCACTGAACTCTTCCCGGAGCCAGGGGGGCCGATCAAAATGGCGCGGAGCATCTACTTAATTTCAAGTGCGTTCATATAGTTTTGGAAGTTGCGTCGAGTCTCTCCCACGCTATCTCCACCAAACTTCTCAAGAACCGCATCAGCTAAGACAAGTGCAACCATCGCTTCGGCAACAATTCCTGCAGCGGGAACCGCACAGACATCAGAGCGTTGATTGATGGCCTTCGCAGGCTCCCCTGTTGCTACATCAATGGTGTCAAGAGCACGAGGCACAGTAGAAATAGGTTTCATGGCAGCGCGGACACGAAGCACTTCGCCATTGGACATTCCGCCCTCTGTTCCCCCGGCGCGATCAGTACGGCGAATGATCTTTCCCGAGGCATCTTTTTCAATCTCATCGTGAGCGACCGAACCGCGGCGCCTGGCAGTTGTGAAGCCATCGCCTATTTCAACACCCTTAATCGCCTGAATACCCATCATTGCTCCCGCTAAACGAGCATCCAATCTGCGATCCCAATGTGTATGCGATCCCAGCCCCGGTGGAAGATCGAAGGCAAGTACCTCAACGACGCCACCCAAAGTATCTCCAGCAGTGTGCGCATCATCAATCTCCGCAACCATCGCTGCACTTGCAACAGGGTCCAGGGAACGAACTGGATCTGCATCAACTGCATCTCGATCAGCCCACGTTGGCAACTGGTAATCCTCAGAACTACCAACTCCGCCAATAGAAAGCACATGACTCATAATCCGAACACCAACAGCTTGTTCGAGAAAGGCTCTTGCAACCGCTCCGAGGGCAACACGAGCCGCCGTCTCGCGCGCACTTGCTCTCTCTAAAATCGGACGAGCATCTTGAAAATCATATTTCTGCATTCCAACAAGATCAGCATGTCCAGGCCGTGGTCGAGTAAGTGGAGCATTTCTTGCTAGCGCTGCTAACTCATCGGCAGGAACGGCGTCGGCAGACATTACCTTCTCCCACTTAGGCCATTCTGAATTTGCTACTTCAATAGCTATGGGCCCACCCTGGGTAAATCCATGGCGAACTCCACCTTGAATTGTTACTAGATCTGCCTCAAAATTCTGTCTCGCGCCGCGACCATATCCAAGGCGACGACGACGAAGATCACTATCAATATCCGCGGTGGAAATCTCCACATGGGCAGGAAGACCTTCCAGAATTGCAGAAAGTACTGGTCCGTGCGATTCGCCAGCGGTAAGCCATCTCAACATAGGCGTATTGTGTCAGAAACCTCGCCTCTGCCGATCCCTATAACGCTTGCGCCTTAATTTAGGAATTTAGATGCGTCCTAGCCACTCTCTGAAGTTCATCTCGCATCATGGTGTACTCAAATTCAACTCCACTAAATAGCGCTATCTGGTCCAAAGCCTGTTCCACGAGAAGATCTATTCCATCAATGGTTGAAGCACCAAGGGATCTCGCTCGCTCCAGCAGCTTCGTTGGAAATGGGTTGTAAAGCACTTCGCAAAACGTTGGGATGGCTGAAGTTAAAGCTTCGCTCATCGCATCGGTAACCCCGGCAGGAACGGTAGAGATCACAAGATCATAACTATCTAGCGCATGATCCATCGGATAAAAGGAGAGCGAACTATCTTGGGCAATCTCAAGAAGTGCATCTTGCCTTGATGGTGAACGAAGCAGAAAATCAATCTCTCCGGCCCGGCCATCAAGTGCTGATAGCGCTGCCCGCGCAGTTCCCCCGCCACCAATAATCAAAGTCTTTGCACACTCAACGCCTTCAAAGAGACGCATGAAGCCCGTGCGATCAGTTGAAGTCACCTGGAATGTCTGCCCTTGTCGATGCATGGTGTTTCCAGATTTCATCTTCTGAGCAACGGGGTCTACCCAGAAGCCCAATTCAACACCCACATCAATGACGCTCTCTTTGAGAGGCATGGTGAGCGAGAAACCGGTCCAATTCTCTTCAATCGCTGCCTTGAAAAACTCTTTCGCATTCTCCGGTCTCACTTCAACAGCTTGATAAGAAGCTTCAACCCCCAGAATCTGATATGCCCTCTTATGAAGAAGAGGCGAGAGGCTATGGCTTATCGGTGAACCCAGTACCGCCGCCTTAATCATTTAAAAGCTCCGGCTGCCTCGTTCTGGTTGTAGAGCGCAACCCACCCTTCGAAAGTTTGGAAACTTGAAGTGAACCGGGTGTCGTGCGGAGAGACGGTAATGAAGTAAAGCCAATCCCCGCTCTCCGGAGTGAGAGCTCCAGTAATCGCCGAAAGCGAAGGGTTGGAAATTGGAGTTGGAGGTAATCCAGTGTGTAAATAAGTGTTGTAAGGCGACTCAACCTTTGTTGCTTTAATACTTAATCCGATCTGGCCGCGCAATCCAAGGGCATATTGAACCGTTGAGTTAAGTTGTAAGGGCATTCCGATTGAAAGCCGGTTATAAATAACTCGAGCGACTTTGCCGTAATCCGAGGGGTCGGCTTCAATCTGAAGTAGGGAAGCAATGGTTAGCACTTGATATGGAGAGTACTTTCCATATCCGAGATTCAACTTCGTTGCCGCTACCTCTTGGCTAAAAGTCTTCACCATATTTGCGAGGGCATCATGTGTAGTTGTGCCCGGTTGGAATGAGTATTGAACCGGTGCCAATTGCCCCTCTAGCGAATTACTTGGATTTGCATAGTACGGCGCGATCGTCGATAGAGAGTCAGATTGGGTGAGTGAGGTTACTAGGTGCAATTCTTTGAGGATATCTGCCTCGGTCGAACCGGGCAGTACATAAATTGAATCAATGATCCTCTTTTGATCCAGAAGTTGCCGGATCGCTTCATCACTTGGAATGACACTTTGGACGAGGTGAATACCAGGAGCAATTCCCACAATCTTGCGAGTAATGAGCTTTTTGATCAGGGTCTGAGCGTTTGCCACGACATGTTGAGAGGCGAGATCTTGAGCAATTGCGGTTCCTGTCTCCCCCTTAGTAACAACAATTCGAACATCGGGGCCAGCATTACCCTTGGGAAAATCGGAGTTGCCGTTTGAGACGATTATTCGTTGCACAACCAAGGTGACAAGAAGTAAGACCAAGATAATAAATACTGATATTAAATTGCGTCTCTTTGGTTTGTTAATCAAGGTGACCCGCAATCCGCTCCTTCGCAAGAGCGCTCTCCAAGATCGATACCGCCGCCATTGCATCAATCAATGCTTTACTGCTCTTGGCGTTATGTCCCGCTTCCCTAAGATTACGGGCCGCGCTCAGGGTAGACATCCGTTCATCAATGAAATGAATCGGAATTTCTGTGATGGTTCTCAATAACTCTGCGAAGAGCTGAGCTGCCTCCAAGGAAGGGTTGGATGCACCTGAAAGATGTTTCGGCTCGCCCACTACGAGATAGATCGGTTCGTACTCATGAATGAGCGCAGTTATCTTAGAGGTGAGCTCTGGATCTTGAGCCTGAAGTGTTGCAATAGGTGAAGCAATCAGTCCTGAAATATCACTTGCCGCTACGCCAATTCTCACTTGACCGTAGTCAAAAGCAATTCGGCGCCCGTTAATCATCGCTTAAATCGAACCTATCGCGGCCTTTAACTCTGAAATGGCTGAATCAATCTTGGAAGAATCGCTTCCGCCGCCCTGAGCGAAATCATCTTTTCCGCCGCCTCCTCCGCCGAGAATTGCTGAACCACTCTTTACTAGAGCACCAGCCTTTATCCCGGACGCTATTGCATCTGGGGTAGCAGCAACTGCTAGAACTACCCGACTCTCAACCACGGAAAGCAAGCCCACCACAGCGTTAGCATCACGATTGCGAAGATCCAAAGCCATGACGCGAAGATCATCTCCAGATATTCCATCCGCCACCTGTGAGATAAGAACTTTAAATTTTCCTATCTCTTCAAATTTCTTGGCGAGGTCGTTCACGGAAGCTAGAGCTTGCGCTGACTTGAATGTGGCTAATTCCTTCTCAAGAGTTTTCATCTTTCCAAGGAGATCTGAGATGCGCTCTGGTAATTCCTCAACTCGGGCACCCTTGATGATTTCGGTAAGTGAATTAAGAAGGATGTGTTCCCGGGCTAGATAAGAGAATGCATCTGCACCAACTAAAGCTTCGACACGTCGCACGCCAGCACCAATAGATGATTCACTGAGAAGTTTCACAACACCTAGCTCGGCTGAAGAGTGAACGTGAGTGCCTCCGCAAAGTTCGCGGGCCCAATCTCCAACGCTTACAACACGAACGACATCACCATACTTTTCGCCAAATAGAGCCATGGCGCCAATTGCTTTCGCTTCACTCTGACTCATCTGCTCGGCAGTAATCTCTAGATTTTCAATCAATAGAGAATTGACACGATGTTCCACCTCGTTGAGAACGCTGGCAGGAACCGCTCCATTTGCTGGGAAATCAAAACGGAAGCGACCTGGAGCATTCTCGGAACCTGCTTGAGTTGCGCTCTCCCCAAGGGCTTCACGGAAAGCTTTATGGACCATATGTGTTGCAGTATGCGCGCGGGAAATTGCCTTACGGCGCCCATGATCAATTTCAGCGAAGAGATCTTGATTCACTTTTACTGAACCGGAGATGATCGAGCCTCTATGTACATACAAACCAGGAACCGGGGCCTGGACATCATCAATTTCAATTCGCGTTCCATCGGAGAGAACGAGAACGCCGCCATCTGAGAGTTGACCGCCACCTTCAGCGTAGAAGGGAGTGCGGTCAAGAATGATCTCAACTTCGCCCTCAGCGATCTCAGAGACGCTCTGACCATCGCTCATGATTGCTTGAACCTTCGCCTCGCCACTTTGATGCTTGTATCCGATGAAATCAGTCTTACCGAAGGTATCTACAATCTTGCGATACTCAGAGAGATCTGTGTGACCACTCTTCTTCGCCTTCGCATCTGCTTTGGCGCGATCCTTCTGCTCCTTCATGAGGCGGCGGAAACCATCTTCATCAACCTTAAGACCGGTTTCTGAGGCCATCTCTAAAGTGAGATCAAATGGAAAACCGTAGGTATCGTGCAATTTGAATACTGTGTCGCCGGCCAACGTTGCGCTCTTGCTCTTCTTAACATCGCTCGCTGCTAAATCAAAAATTTGAGTTCCACTCTTGAGGGTTGAGAGGAATGACTCTTCTTCAGAGATCGTGACCTCTGCAATTCGCTCACTCTTTTCGAGTAACTCAGGGTATTGAGGTGACATCGCACCTATCGCAGCCATCAACAACTCTTTTGAGTTGTGATCCGGGGCGCCAAGAATTCTCATGTTGCGGATAGTTCGGCGCATCATTCTGCGCAATACATATCCACGTCCCTCATTCCCGGGTAAAACTCCATCGCCTATAAGCATCATCGACGTACGAGCATGATCTGCTACTACGCGTAGAGAAACATCGCTCTTTGAATCTTTGCCGTATGTGACGCCAGCTAATTCACTCGCTCTGCGCAGAATCTGCATGGTCGTGTCGATCTCATAAATGTTCTCAACACCTTGCAAGAGAGCTGCCGTACGCTCTAGGCCAAGACCGGTATCAATATTCTTTGCAGGAAGCTCACCGATAATCGGGTAATCATCTTTCGTGCCACCATCGGCGCGAATGTTCTGCATGAAGACCAAATTCCACACTTCGAGGTAGCGGTCTTCATCTGCGACGGGTCCACCTTCGGCGCCATATTCTGGGCCGCGGTCATAGTAAATTTCGGAGCAAGGTCCACACGGACCAGCAACGCCCATCGACCAGAAGTTATCTGCCATACCTCGACGTTGAATGCGTTCTTTTGGTACGCCGACTTTCTTATGCCAAATATCTGCAGCTTCATCATCATTGAGATAAACAGTTACCCAGAGCTTCTCCTCTGGAAATCCATAACCACCATCTGCGATTGGCTTAGTGAGTAACTCCCACGCCATCGTGATTGCGCCCTCTTTGAAGTAATCACCAAAAGAGAAATTTCCGCACATTTGGAAGAAAGAGGCGTGCCTGGTGGTCTTACCCACTTCATCAATATCTAAGGTTCGCACGCACTTTTGTACTGATGTTGCGCGAGCGTAAGGAGCCTTCACCTCACCAAGGAAGAAGGGTTTGAAAGGCACCATGCCAGCATTGACAAGTAAGAGATTGGGATCATCTGCAATCAGCGAAGCCGATGGAACGACAGTGTGCTTCAGCCCCAGGGCATTGTCGGACTCGAAGAAGCGCAACCAACGCGCTCTAATTTCTGCGGATTCCACCTACTACTCGTGCTCCCGATCAGAGCGAGAAAATTTCTTCCCAGCAAATGCGGTTGCAAGAGTTCCGATGATCTTCAATAAACCTGAATTCTTCTCGATCAAAGTGGTGATTGAACCAGTTACCTTCTCAGTGAAATTCTCGGCAGTGGAGACGATCTTATTAACACTCTTAACAGTCTTCTCAACCTCGTCGATAAGATTTCCAACGCGCACAATCGCGTAAGCAATCGCCACGGCAACAATCAGCAGCGCTGATGCCGCGATGATGGTTGCAATTCCGCCTGGACCCATACCTTTAGCCTACCTGAACTTCTTCCGCGTAAACCCGAATTAATTGGATTCGGGCACGAAATCAACGCCCGCTTCCTTGCGCTGCGCCGGTGTAATTGGCGTTGGGGCTCCAGTCAGTGGGTCTCCCCCGCTAGCAGTCTTTGGGAAGGCGATGACTTCACGGATTGAATCCGCGCCTGTCAAAAGTGCACAGAGGCGATCCATGCCAAGTGCAATTCCACCATGTGGAGGGGGGCCGTAATTGAATGCCTCAAGCAAGAAGCCAAACTTGCTCTTCGCTTCTTCTGGAGTTAACCCGATTACATCAAATACCCGTTGCTGCATCTCACGCTTGTGGATACGGATTGAACCGCCACCGATTTCATTTCCGTTGAGAACAATGTCATAGGCATAGGCCAAAGCATTAGCTGGATCCTTATCAAAGGTATCTGCGAACTCTGGCTTTGGTCCTGTAAATGGGTGATGAACCGCAGTCCATCCTGCCTCAGGATTATCTGCATCTACTGGTTCAAACATTGGAGCGTCAACGACCCACAGGAACTCCCAGCGATCGGGGGCGATCAGATTGCAACGCGAACCAATCTCTAAGCGCACAGCGCCAAGAAGTGCTTGAGAGGTGCTCTTGGTTCCCGCGGCAAAGAAAATTGCATCTCCAGG
>CANCUC010000035.1 GCA_947381255.1 Actinomycetota bacterium | reverse complement strand
AATGCCAAAATATCTGAGGAGCAGGCAATATCAGACATCATCTCATTTGTGGATGCCGGAATATCTACCCTTGATTTCGGAGATATCTATACCGGGGTGGAGGTGCTCGTCGGCAAGGCTCTCAAAATTCTCAATGATCGCCAGAAGGTGCAGCTTCACACAAAGTATGTTCCAAATGAGAATTTCCTAGACTCGTATGATCGCAAAGACGCTCGAGCTCTTGTCGAACGCTCCCTAGAAAGACTCGGGGTGGATTGCGTAGATTTGGTGCAATTCCATTGGTGGCGCTATGAAGCTCGCAACTATTTAGAGGCGCTGGAAGAGTTATTTCTTCTTAAAGAAGAGGGGCTTATCAGGGAAGTCGGAATTACCAATTTCGACCTGGTGCGCCTTGAGGAGATGGTTAGCGCTGGCTTTAAACCTGCCAGTATTCAATTGCAATATTCAATTCTTGATAGACGGCCAGAAGCGGGTATGGCTGAATACTGCGTTAAGAATGGGATTGGCATGCTCTGCTACGGGACCGTTGCTGGAGGTTTTCTCTCGGAGCGTTTTCTCAATCAACCTGAACCCTCAGCTTTTGATACGCGATCAAACGTTAAATACAAATTAATTATTGAAGATTTTGGCGGATGGAATCTCTTTCAAGAACTACTCCATATTCTCGACGCAATCGCTAAATCAAAGGCCACGGATATCGGGACAATTGCCTCCGCTTACACGCTCAAACGCCCGGGTGTAAAAGCCGTGATAGTCGGAGCTCGAAATTTAAATCATATAAATAGCAATCTCTTGATCCCCGAGATAACTCTCACGGATTCTGAACTAGAGGCAATCTCTGATATTCACGTGAGAAGCACTGGTCCCCTTGGTTCGGTCTATGACTTAGAACGTTATAGCGATCGTCATCGCAATATTATGCACACAAATAATAATTAGGTGAGATCGCTGGAATCTAGCTGAACGGAACTGATTCTTTCGATTCGCATTACCAATCGCTCATCTGGATCAGGACAAGCGACGAGTGAATCCTTTTCAAGCCAGTCATCATCTGGAAGCTGCCTTTGCTTAGCAGGCAATAGTGGAAGTACTGACGCAATCGCATACATGCAAAAATGTTTCCCCTCGGGGATTCGTAGTTCAGAGCTGTTAGTTACCTCGAAATAATCCCCGACCTGCATACCGCAGACTGGTCGGCCTTCGATACGATCGACTACTACTCGCAGATTGAAGAGTTCCACTAGTTTTCCCCTTCTTCTGCAATCGCATGGTTAGTAATTGTCGTCCTGATCTCCCACAACTCTGGGAAGAAGAGGAATGCGTTGAGTCTACCCAACACCTCTACGGGCGTACCTTGTGTGCCCGATACCTTTGCGCCGATGCTTCGCTCAACAACCTTGAAGTGGCGAATCCGCCACAAGTACATCCGCTCATCTACCTCTAGGAGAGCTTCTGCTAATCGATACAACTCATCATGCTCCTCATGGTGAAGGAACAACTCCAGAAGTGTCACACCCTCATTTGCGAGGGATTTTTCAAATTGCTCCCAGAGTAAGGGAAGTAGTTTGCGCAAGCTATTGAAACCCGGTGAATCAAATCCAGAACCATGTCCTAGGGCGCGACGAACCTGCTGGTAGTCCCAAGGAGACATCTGCTCCAACATATCCAGTGGATCGTGGCAGTAAGAGATACAGAGCAAGATGCGCGGAAATAACCGAAGTGCCATTTTTGGATTTCCTTTTTCAAGATAATCCAACGTTTGGCTTACTTCAGAGGTGGCAAGCTTTAGCCAGAGCTCAGAAGTTTGGTGCACAACCGTGAAAAGTAGTTCATCTCGATGAAGCCATTCCCCTGGTCCTTTTTGCAAGCTCAAAAGTTCAGGCGTTCGGATATATCTTTCGTAGTCGCTCTCTCCAGCACCTTCAAGTATCTGATCTGGGCCGTAACTCATGCTTTATACACTCCGACTCTTCAAGAGGTGGCAACTACTGCTTTGTCAGCTGCATATTCCAGTCATTTCTAGAAAGAGCCTACATGAGCATCCCCTAGAATTCAGGGTATGCCAACTATTGACAGAGAACATCTAAAGAAATTAATGAAGATTGAAGAGAATCGATTCTTAGAACTCCACCCTAAGAGTGGAGCTTTATTTCAAAAGGCTAAAGAGGTAATGCCGGGCGGCGTACCAATGTCATGGATGGCTAAGTGGCCAGGGGCCTATCCCCTATTTGTTGATAGCGCACAAGGCGCCCGCTTCACTGATGTTGATGGCCGCGAGTATGTAGATCTCTGTCTTGGCGATACCGGCTCGATGACAGGTCACTCTCCTGCTGCAACAGTTGAAGCAATCCACGCGCAGTTAAAACGCGGCTTAACCGCGATGCTTCCCACAGAAGATGCTGTGACTGTTGCTGCTGAACTCTCTAGGCGCTTTGGTCTACCTCTCTGGCAGTTCACCGTTACAGCCACTGATGCTAATCGCCATGTAATTAGATACTCCAGACTTATTACCGAACGTTCCAAGATCATCGTGATTGATAAGTGTTATCACGGCTCCGTTGATGAAACATTTGCAACTCTCGATGAGGCTGGCAACACCATTAAACGTCCGGGCAATCTTGGCGCGCCAGTTGATTTGGCGGAAACTACTCGCGTCGTTGAATTTAACGATTTAGCTGCGATGGAGGCTGCACTTGCTCACGGAGATGTTGCCGCTATCTTGATGGAACCTGCTATGACCAATATCGGCATTGTGCTTCCAGATGAGGGCTACTTAGAGGCGGTGGGAGAACTTGCCAAAAAATATGGCGCGGTTTGGATTATTGATGAGACCCACACAATCTCTGTTGGCCCCGGCGGCATGACTGCTCTGCATGGATTGAAACCCGACGTATTAACTATTGGCAAGGCAATCGCTGGCGGAATCCCGACAGGAACCTTTGGAATGCGCGCAGAGATTGCAGATCGAATCAGAGCCAAAGTTGAACGAGAGCTAATTGATACCGGTGGAATTGGAAGCACCCTGGCTGGAAATGCCTTGAGCTTGGCGGCAATGCGAGCAACTCTCACTCAAGTCCTCACCGATGAGGCTTTTGCGCGGATGGTGGCCCTTGGAACCCAATGGTGTGATGGGGTGGATGCAGCGATTAAAGAATTTGATCTTCCTTGGTACTGCTCACGATTAGGAGCTCGCGGTGAATATTTATTTCAATCGAGCGCCCCTCGCACCGGTAAAGAGGCATCAGATGCTGGCGACTTTGAACTCGAACAATATGTTCATCTCCGCTTGCTCAATGAAGGATTCTTAATCACACCATTTCACAATATGGCGCTGGTCTCTCCAGAAACTACCTCGGCCGATATTGATGCACATACTCAAGCATTTCGAGCGATGTGCGCTGACTTAGTTTCGGCCTGATTTCTTAGCCTTATTCGAAGTTGACTTCGCTAGCTTGAAAATCTCATCAAGCATTGGCGGAGTCAACTTCTTTGTAAAGGTATTTTGTTGGCTTGGGTGGTAACTGCCAATTACCTTGACACTCTTTCCCTCTTTGGAGATTGCCTCAAAGATCGCATTGTGTCCGAACTTTGGTCGAGGTGAGGGAACGCTAAAGCCCATTGATACCAATTGTGCGATTAAACCAGTCCATGCAAAGTTTCCTAGGGCAACAAAGACCTTGGTGGTGGGCATGAGAAGTTCAATCTCATCTGCCATAAATGGAGCGCACGTCGCCTTCTCTTCCGTGCTTGGCTTGTTATCTGGAGGGGCACATCGAACCGCGCAAAGTATCCGAACTCCGTAGAGCTCCTGCCCATCTTTGCGTGATTCACTTATCGGGATTTTCGCTAAACCAGTTCGGTGAAGAGAGGAGAAGAGAAAATCACCAGAACTATCTCCAGTAAAGATTCTTCCCGTGCGATTTGCGCCATGTGCACCAGGTGCTAGTCCGACGATAATTATCTCCGCCTTTGAATCGCCAAAGCCAGTTACCGGTTTGCCCCAGTAGTCGTGATCTGCATAGGACTTTCGTTTGGTGATCGCGACTTCATTGCGCCAGGAAACGAGACGTGGACAGAGAGTGCACGCTGTAATCGCCTTATCAAGAGCGGCGATTGATTTATATCGAGGCAAGGCCCCAGGCGATTCCATCGAGAATATCGGATTCAGAGGCGATGAATTCAAGAGCGCCGGTCAATTCCATTACGCGAGAGAGAACAAGAGAGCCTGCTGTAATTACATCGACCCGACCAGGATGCATATACCCCAGGGCCGAAATCTCATCACGTGTCATCGCTGCAAACATTGCAGCCACCTCGTGCACTCGATCGGCGGAAATTCTGGAGAGATGGATGGAATGCCTGTCGTATTCATTCAAGCCAAGGGCTGCAGCTGCAACCGTGGTGGCTGTTCCGGCAACGGCAATCAGCGTATGAGCAGCGCTAAAGTCCACTTCGGCTGCTGCTTCAGAGATAGCGTGGTCGATATCCACTGTTGCAGCCTCTACCTGAGCCTTGGTGGGAGGTTGTGAATTGAGGTGGCGCTCATGCATGCGAACGCAGCCAATATTTACTGAGCGTGCCGCTTGGACACTCTGACTTCCCAAA
This sequence comes from Actinomycetota bacterium, assembly GCA_947381255.1. Lineage (GTDB taxonomy): Bacteria > Actinomycetota > Actinomycetes > Nanopelagicales > Nanopelagicaceae > PALSA-747. Next base: position 3,179 of record CANCUC010000035.1, on the reverse strand, counting down.
ACGAACTCAGTAGAGCCGCCGCCAATATCAACGACGAGAAATGGCGCGAGCTCCTGACCAAGCTCTTTGGTAGCTCCCATAAATGAAAGCGCAGCCTCTTCACTTCCGGGAATAACTTCTGGTGCGACTCCTAAAATATTTTCAACGCCTGAAATGAAGATCTCGCGATTTGTTGCATCTCGCGTTGCGCTGGTTGCGCAGAATCGAACCCGCTCCACTCCCTTTCGCCGCATTACATCCGCATATGTAGATGTCGCCGCGAGCGTTCTCTCAATCGCTTCAGGCGCAAATGCTTTGTTCTTATCTACTCCTTGACCCAACCTAACAACCTGCATATCGCGATGAACTTCTCGAAAATTATCCCCATCAATATCTGCAATTAAGAGACGTATGGAATTAGTTCCACAATCAACAGCCGCTACTCGCATGCGCCGGCCTTCCACCATTCAGGAAGAGCCGCGAGGGCCTCATCGCCAAGCGGATTTACTCCTGGTCCGGCACCAAGTGAGTGCGCGATAAGTGAATGTAAGCATTTAACTCGGTCTGGCATTCCACCGGCGGTGATGCCTTCGACTTCAGGAACATCCATCCCTAGCGCAGCTCGTGCGGCTAAGTAATCATCGTGCGCTGCTCGATACTCGCCAGCGAGAACCAGATCGCTCTCGAGTCTTGCCTGCATCTCGGCCATCATTCCAGAACTCTCAAGAGTTGAAATGGCGCCAGTGAGCTTAGGACAGGTTGCGTAATAGAAAGTTGGGAAGGGAGTTCCATCCGACAAACGCGGTGGTGTTTCCACGACATCAGGTTTTCCGCATGGACAGCGATGAGCGATTGCGTGTACATCTCGCGGAGTACGCCCGAGTTGTAAGGCAATAGCATCTAAATCTTCAGGTGTTGGTTTATCAGTCATCAATTCTGTCCAGTTGAGGTGATTGTGGTGATTAAGCGGGAGTACCAAGGGGTTCCACCCGGTGCTACTCCTTCAATAGGTGCCACAGGAACTGTCTTTGCTGCAGTGGGTGAGGTATTTGTGAGAACAACATATTCGCGTTCGCCCGGAAATACATAGTGCAAACGAATTCTGGCTTGAGAGGCGACGTAATTTGAATCTGACCATTGGGTCAACTCCTTCTCCGCCTCTTGCAGCGTTGCCTGAGATGCCGCTAACTGCGCCTTATACGCATCTATCTGGGCGCGCTGAGCAAAGAAACTATGCAAAGGCGGAGCGAGAGTAATTGCTAAAACAAGGAGCACCGTGGCGAAGGCTAAGCTCCGCCCCGAAATGCTTTTCAACATAGTTAATCTTTACAGATTAACCATTGAAACGTGGGAATGCCCCGCGTCCTGCATAGAGAGCGGACTCATCGAGTTCCTCTTCAATGCGTAGGAGTTGGTTGTACTTCGCTACGCGCTCGGTACGAGCAGGTGCACCTGTCTTAATCTGACCGCACTCAAGGGCGACAGCCAAATCAGCGATTGTGGTGTCTTCGGTCTCACCTGAACGGTGCGACATCATGCTGCGATATGAGTTGCGATGAGCGAGTGAAACTGCATCGATGGTCTCTGTAAGGGTTCCAATTTGATTGACCTTAACGAGGAGTGCGTTTGCAGCGTTCTCCTTGATACCGCGAGCTAAGCGCTCTGGGTTTGTTACAAAGAGATCATCTCCGACAATCTGAATCTTTGAACCTAGCTCTGCAGTCATCTTCGACCAGCCAGCCCAATCATCTTCATCTAGTGGATCCTCAATTGAGACGATCGGATAGGAGCTAACGAGATCAGCGTAGTAAGCAATCATCTCGTCGCTGCTCTTCTGCTTTCCTTCGAATGCGTATGTACCATCTTTGAAGAACTCAGTTGCCGCAACATCCATGGCAAGAGCAATATCTTGGCCAGGCTTAAATCCTGCAGCCTCAATTGCCTCAAGAATCAAATCAAGTGCGGCGCGGTTGCTATCAAGATTTGGAGCGAATCCACCTTCATCGCCAACGCTGGTTACAAGTCCACGCTTCTTAAGCACAGCCTTGAGCGCATGGTAAATCTCTGCGCCCCAACGAAGAGACTCTTTAAAGGATTCTGCGCCAATTGGAGCAACCATGAACTCTTGAACATCAACGTTGGTGTCAGCATGTGCGCCACCGTTCAAGATGTTCATCATCGGAACTGGAAGTGTGTGCGCAGTTGGTCCGCCGATGTAGCGGAAGAAGGAGAGGTCAGCGCTCTCGGCAGCGGCGCGTGCTGTTGCGAGTGAAACACCAAGAATTGCGTTAGCACCGATGCGTGACTTGTTCTTTGTGCCATCTAAAGCCAACATCTCTGCATCAACTAAGCGTTGATCCTGTGCGTCATAACCGATGACAGCTGGTGCAATCTCATCAATTACAAAGTTCACGGCATTTTCGACACCCTTGCCGCCGTAGCGCTTGCCACCGTCGCGAAGTTCAGCAGCTTCAAATGCACCTGTTGATGCGCCACTTGGGACAGCAGCTCTCGCGCTGGTTCCATCTTCAAGCAGTACTTCTACTTCGACTGTTGGGTTTCCGCGAGAATCAAGAATTTCGCGAGCGTGTACTGCATCAATGAGTGCCACAGATTTCTCCTTATTAGTTGTATTTGGTAATTCTAGTATTTTACCGAGTCGAATCCGAAGCACCGGACTCGGCCTCATGAGCATGGATGGTATCGATGTAGCGCTTGGTAGCGCTGCGAAGGGCTACTTCAGCATCAATACCTAACTTCTGAGCTTGGTCGAGGATTCCCAATAGAAGCTCGCCCAATTGGCTCTCATCAGTATCACCTGGGATGGTGACGGGATGGGCAACAGGAAGTGAATAACCATACTTATCTGCCCGATAAATCACCTTGGCAGCGAGCGCCATTGCCGGCTGCGCCATTGGAACTCCATCAGTAGCCGAGGTTCGGCCCTTCTCTTCACGCTTCTGTTTCTCCCAATTCTCAAGAACATCATCAAATGTCACTTCAGAATCGGTAAAGACGTGAGGGTGCCTGCGAATTAATTTATCGGCGATGCCAGCGGCGACATCTTCCACCGAAAATGGATCGGTCGAATCCTCTTCAGCAATAGCAGAGTGGAAATAAACCTGGAGCAAGACATCGCCTAGCTCTTCACGCATCGCAACGCGATCATTCTCAATAACTGCTTCAGAGTATTCGTAGGA
>CANCUC010000034.1 GCA_947381255.1 Actinomycetota bacterium | reverse complement strand
TGGTGCGCGCCGTCGCAGAGTTGCTAGATCACACTCCACATCTTCGCGCCAAACTCGCTCTAGTAATTATGGGTGGGGCATCAGGAGCTGGTGAAGCTGAACCAGAACGGCTAAAAACTCTCGCAAAGTTCCTCGGCGTCGATGATGTCATTCACTTTGTAGCACCTGTCCCTCGAAACGAACTTCCGGATTGGTACCGCGCCTCTGACCTGGTCTGCGTTCCGAGTTACTCTGAGAGTTTTGGTCTGGTCGCCCTCGAAGCACAGGCGTGTGGAACTCCCGTAGTCGCAACTGCCGTTGGCGGACTTCGCACCGCAGTCGCTGATGGAATTTCAGGATCCCTTGTTGACGGACATGACCCTAAAGCCTGGGCCGCAGTTATCTCCCGACTATTAGCTGATCCCGCTCGTCGCATGGGCTTATCGCTCGGCGCAATTAATCACGCAGCCAATTTTGGTTGGGAGTCGACTGCAAGGCGAACATTAGATGTATATGACTGGGTACTGTCTCGGGGCGAGGAATCTTCTATTAAACTGGTGCAATGAGCACACAATTAATCTTGCTTCGTCATGGTGAATCCGAGTGGAACGCTAAGAATCTCTTCACTGGTTGGGTCGATGTAAACCTCTCTGAGAAGGGCCGGGCTGAAGCAAAGCGCGGCGGGGAACTCCTTAAAGAGCGCGGATTACTTCCAAATATCGTCCATACCTCACTCTTGCGTCGCGCGATTAACACCTCCCAAATTGCCCTTGACGAATGTGATCGCTCCTGGATTCCAGTGCATCGCTCATGGCGTTTAAATGAGCGTCACTACGGCGCCTTGCAAGGAAAAGATAAGGCTCAGACTCTGGCTGCCTATGGCGAGGAGCAATTCATGCTCTGGCGTCGCTCTTTCGATGTTCCGCCTCCACCCATCGAAGATAATGATGAGTTCAGTCAGGCGCACGACCCACGTTACGCAGATCTTGGAGATGCACTTCCAAAGTCAGAGTGCCTCAAGGATGTAGTTGTTCGTATGTTGCCTTATTGGTTTGACGCGATCATCCCTGATCTCACGGCGCATAAGACGGTGCTTGTGACTGCTCACGGAAATTCACTTCGCGCACTTGTAAAGCATCTCGATGGAATTTCAGATGCCGATATTGCAGGACTCAATATTCCAACTGGAATCCCATTGCTCTATGAGCTCAATGATGATTTCACCCCAGTTACAAAGGGTGGCGAGTACTTAGATCCAGCCGCCGCTGCAGATGCAATTACCGCAGTAGCTAATCAGGGTAAGAAGTAACTTAACTCTTAGGAGCGAATTCGCCGGTCTCGGTGTAGTACACCCGTTGTGCGATAGAGACCGCGTGATCTGAGAAGCGCTCGTAGTAACGGCTAGCAAAGGCCATATCCACGGCAGACTCAACCGAATGCTTCCAATCTGGACCGAGAATGGTTGAGATTAATTTGCGTTGCAACTTATCCATCTCATCATCATCGGCATCAATTTCGAGTGCGCGGTTGGTATCGTGAAATTCTAATACTACTGCCATCTTGTCGACGATACGTGAGGCGGCAAATCCCATCTCAGCGATTGTCTCAACAACCTCATCTGGAACAGCCTTATTTGGAAAGCGCATACGTGCCAACTTGGCAATGTGGTGAGCGAGATCGCCCATACGCTCAAGATCTGCGCTGATGCGAAGTGAGCTAACAAGGCGACGAAGGTCTGAAGCAACAGGTTGTTGGCGAGCCATGATGTTGATGGTGCGCTCATCCAAGTTGTGCTGGATGGTGTCGACAGCAAGATCATCTGCAATTACCTTTTCAGCCAATTGAAGATCTGCATTGAGTAGAGCCTTGGTGGCTGACTCAATTGCATCGCGGACCAGGGCTGTCATTTTGAGGTGGTCGGCCGTAATGGACTCGAGCTCCTCGTGGAATACATCGCGCATTGGTGAAGGGTACCTCGCCCCCTGCTCTGGCACAGGACTATATGTGAACTTGTCCTAAACGGAATCTGAAGATTTGGGGCTGTTTTCCCCACAAAGGGCCACTTGGGATGGTCCGCACCCCTAAGGCTCCTACGATTAGGGGGTGAGTTGGATCAAACGCAAGGTCGAGGTGGCGGAGTACTTAGACCCGCATGAAGTTTCACCAGCCATGGCGACTTTACTCTCCAATATTGACGCTGAGGCAATCATCATCGGCGGAAACGATCTCATCATCTACATGAGCGAGAATGTAAATAACTTTAATCTTCATCGCGAGAACAGAATTAATAATGAATCACTCCAACATTTAGTCCGCGCCGTTCGCCGCAGCGGTCAGATCCAAGAAGCAACGATGGAACTTCCGCGCGGTCCACTTGGTACCGGAACCCATGATTTGTTGGTGCGCGTAATTCCTCTTGAATCTGATGGCCTGATCTGTGTCCTCATCTTCGACGATAGTGAGATGCGCAGGTTGGACTCGATTCGCCGCGACTTCGTTGCCAATATTTCACATGAACTTAAGACGCCTATCGGCGCGCTTTCAATTCTATCTGAGGCAGTTCTCGGTGCGGCTGATGATCCTGAAGCGATTGTTCGATTTGCCACGCGCATGCAAGCCGAGTCAAAGCGCTTAAGTGATTTGGTTCAAGAAATTATTAATCTCTCACGACTACAAGATGACGATCCGCTTAAGAATGCCAAGGTCTTTGATCTCAACGAAGTTGTGCTGAACGCGATCGACCAATCTGAACTTAACGCCAACGCTCGTGAGATCGAATTGATTTACTCTGAGCAAGAGCCAGTTTGGATTAAGGGCGATCAAGGCCAAGTTACGATGGCTGTTTCCAACCTCATCGAAAATGCCATTAATTACAGTCCAGAGGGAACTCGAGTAGCTATCGCCTTACGCATCAATGATGGCTTAGCTGAAATCTCTGTGACCGATCAAGGTATCGGCATTCCAGAGAAAGATTTAGAGCGCATCTTCGAACGTTTCTATCGTGTTGATCCAGCTCGCTCCCGTGCAACTGGCGGAACCGGGCTTGGTCTTTCCATCGTGAAGCATGTCGCTACAAATCACGGCGGCGATGTATCAGTGTGGAGCGTTGAAGATGCTGGTAGTACTTTCACAATTCGTTTTCCCATCACATCTCACCTAACAGCCGTGGAGGCCGAGTAATGACAAAGATCCTCGTAGTAGAAGACGAAGCATCATTCTCCGATGCGCTCGCCTATCTCTTAGGACGCGAAGGATTCGATGTTTCAGTTGCTGATACTGGAACTGGCGCAATTGAAGAGTTTGATCGCCATGGCGCAGACTTAATCCTGCTCGATCTCATGCTCCCAGGTCTTCCTGGAACTGAAGTCTGTCGTCAGATTCGTACTCGATCAAATGTTCCTGTCATCATGCTGACAGCGAAAGATACAGAGGTCGATAAGGTCGTTGGACTCGAACTCGGTGCAGATGATTATGTAACCAAGCCTTATTCAACTCGCGAACTTGTTGCGCGCATTCGCGCAGTGCTTCGCCGCCGGGGAGATGAAGATATTTCAACCGATGGATTGCTCGCAGCAGGTCCTGTGCGTATCGATGTTGAGCGCCACCTTGTCACAGTTAACGGAACACCACAGGCACTGCCACTCAAGGAATTCGAGCTGCTTGAGTTCTTGGTTCGCAACAGTGGTCGCGTGCTCACTCGTTCACAATTGATCGATCGCGTCTGGGGTTCAGATTACTTCGGAGATACCAAGACCCTTGATGTACATATCAAGCGCTTGCGTGCCAAGATCGAATCAGATCCAGGAAACCCAGTATTTATTCAGACCGTACGCGGTCTCGGTTATAAATTCGAGGGTTAATTATTTAGTAGCAGTAGGTGTTGGTGATTGTGCAGGCTTGCCACCAACGCCGGTGAAGTAATCGGTCTTGTCGCGAACTAGCGCGCTTAAGGTGACTGATGGTGAATTCGAGAAGCTCACTACAACTTCAACGCGATCTCCTGGCTTAGCGTTTAGTCCAGCGACATAACCAGTCGCATCTGCTGAATCACCAGAGAAGATCAAAGGTGTGTTCTGTGGGAGATCAAATGATCCGGAAGCAGATGAGAGGGTTGCATCAATTCCTGCGACCTTAATTCCGGTAAGGGAATTGGATGTTGCTTCCTCATTGATAAATGTTCCAACGAGTGCAGCATTTCCATCAGGCTGTGCGACGAGCAGTAAGTCGCGGATATAGATAGAGCCACTCTGAGCCTCAACACCATCTGTTACCTGCTTGATATTGCGGGTAGGAGCCTGAGCTCCAGTGGCGCCGCATCCCGTAAGGGCGAGGACGCTAACGAGGACGGTTGCAAGGCCGGCGGTCTTCTTGATCATGGCAGGAGAATACAGGGGTTAAATGGCCATTTTTGTGTGACCCAAGTCGCTGGTACAATTGGCGTCTATTCCCAAGGAGCCAAATTAATGTCATTTAAGGTCGGCGAAACCGTTGTTTATCCCCATCACGGAGCGGCTCTCATTGAAGCAATTGAGACCCGGACCATTAAAGGCGAAGAGAAGATCTACCTGGTTTTGAAAGTTGCCCAGGGTGACCTGACCGTTCGTGTTCCAGCAGAAAATGTAGACCTTGTAGGCGTCCGAGATGTCGTTGATTCAGCCGGTTTAGACCGAGTTTTCAACGTCCTCCGCCAGCCATATACCGAGGAGCCAACAAACTGGTCCCGTCGCTATAAGGCAAATGTTGAGAAGTTAGCTTCAGGAGATGTCATCAAGGTAGCTGAAGTCGTTCGCGACCTCTATCGCCGTGACCTCGATCGTGGCCTCTCTGCAGGTGAGAAGCGCATGCTCGCTAAGGCGAAGCAGATCTTGATCTCTGAACTCGCGCTCGCTGAGCGAACCGATGAAGAGAAGGCCGGCGTAATCCTCGATGAGGTTCTAGCTTCCTAAAGCTAGCCACGTGACTGATTTAGTTGCCGTCATCATTCCTGCTGGCGGCAGTGGTGAACGCCTCGGGGCGAAAATTCCCAAGGCGCTCGTCCAATTAGCAGGTAAGACTCTTATTGAACACGCGGTTGCCAATATGGCACCCATCGCAAATCAAATCATTGTTGCTGCCCCCGCAGGATTTGAAGAACAATTTAAAGATCTCCTTGGTAGCGAAGTCACCGTCGTAACAGGTGGACTCACCAGAACTCTGAGTGTGAAGAAAGCGCTCGCTCTGGTCGAGAAAGAGAATGAATACATCCTGGTTCATGATGCTGCCAGATCTCTTGCTAGTACTGATTTAGCAATGCGAGTAATTGATTCACTTCGCGCCGGTGAGAAAGCAGTAATCCCTGGCATGCCAGTGAGTGACACCATCAAGCGCGTTGATGGCGACAACTATGTGACGAAGACTCCTACGAGATCGAAATTGCGTTCGATTCAAACCCCACAAGGTTTCACTCGCAAACTCTTAATCAAAGCTCATACCTCGGCAGATGATGCAACTGATGATGCAGGATTAGTTGAAGATCGCGGTGTTGATGTAAAGGTAATTCTTGGCGAAGAGCGAGCCATGAAAATTACAACGATGAAAGATCTTGCGATTGCTCACAATTGGTTAATACCCGGTGCAGATAATCAGATTCGTGTTGGAATCGGAACCGATGCGCATGCCTTCTCGCACGATTCATCACGCGCGCTATGGCTTGCTGGTTTGTATTGGCCAGAAGAAGTTGGAGTGGATGGCCACTCTGATGGTGATGTTGCCGCCCACGCAATCTGCGATGCACTTTTGAGCGCTGCTTCACTCGGAGATCTTGGATCCAACTTTGGAACAAGTGATCCAAAGTACGCCGGTGCAAGTGGTTCGCAACTATTGAGTGAGACGCTGAGCCGAGTATCTGCTGCTGGTTATTCGATCAACAATGTTTCGGTTCAAATCGTGGGAAATCGTCCAAAGATTGGACCGCGCCGGGCCGAGGCTATCGCTTCGCTCTCAAAAGCACTTGGCGGGGTTTCAGTATCGGTGAGTGCAACGACGACCGACGGCCTTGGTTTTACCGGCGCTGGACTTGGTTTATCGGCAATAGCCACTGCGTTGCTCACGCGTAGCTCACGCTAGAATCCTCTAATGTCCGCACAATTACGCTTGTACAACACAGCGACCCGCGAAGTCGCAGATTTCAAACCTCTGGAAGCTAACAAGGTTGGAATCTATCTCTGTGGTGCAACCGTTCAAGCGCCTCCACATATTGGCCATGTTCGTAGCGGAGTTAACTTTGATATTTTGCGTCGCTGGCTGACGGCAACTGGTTACGACGTAACCTTCATCCGCAACGTCACCGATATTGATGACAAGATCCTGCACAAAGCTGTACATGAAGAGATTCCATGGTGGGCCGTTGCTGCGAAATATGAGCGTGCCTTCTCGGATGCATATAAGGCCCTCAACGTTCTACCTCCAACATATGAGCCTCGCGCAACTGGTCACGTGACTCAGATGATTGAATTGATGCAACACCTCATTGATAATGGAAGTGCATATGCACCTGGCAACGGCGATGTCTATCTTGAGGTTCGCAAACTTAAGAGTTATCTCACTCTTTCAAATCAGAAGTTAGATGATCTGCAATCTGCTGAAGATGCGGATTTAACCTACAAAAAAGATCCACGTGACTTCGCGCTCTGGAAAGCTGCAAAACCTGGAGATCCATCATGGCCAACTCCATGGGGAGCCGGTCGTCCGGGTTGGCACTTGGAGTGCTCAGCGATGGCGCATGCATATCTTGGAGAGTCATTTGATATTCATGGCGGCGGTCTAGATTTAATTTTCCCGCATCATGAAAACGAAATTGCACAATCACAATCTGCTGGATGGGGTTTTGCAAATATCTGGATGCACAATGCCTGGGTAACTGCATCGGGTGAGAAGATGTCTAAATCACTTGGAAATTCTCTGCAGGTTCACGAGATTCTAAAGAAGGTTCGTGGCATCGAACTTCGTTGGTATCTAGGTGGAGCGCACTACCGCTCCATGGTGGAATTTTCATTTGATGCTCTGGAAGAATCATCCGTAAATTTCCGACGTATCGAAGGTTTCTTGAAACGAGCCGCTGATCTACTAGGCACAGCACCGGAAGGAATTATCTCCGCAGGATTTACCGAAGCGATGAATGAAGATCTAGCGGTGCCAACTGCGCTTGCCGTGATTTCTGAGATCATGAAATCAGGAAATACTGCACTTGCAGCAAATAATCTTGATGAGGTGAAGCGCGCAGCTGCTGAGATTCGCGGAGCACTTTCTATTTTAGGTTGCGATCCATTTGATCCAATCTTCGCAACTGATTCTTCATCTTCAGCTGAAACTTTAGATGGACTTGTCTCTCTTGCGCTCGAACAGCGCCAAGCCGCCCGTGCGCGCAAAGACTTTGCAGCATCTGATGCAATTCGTGATCAACTAGCAGTGCTGGGAGTGGTCATTGAAGATACCGCTACCGGAACTAGATGGAGTATTGGCTAATGCGCCCAGGTAAGAAACGCCGCGAGAGCGAAGGTGCTCCAAAACGCGAGCAGACTCGTAGACCCGAACATCGTCGAGAGACCAAGCCATCCTCTGATGCAGTTGCTGGACGTAACCCAGTAGTTGAAGCGCTCCGCGCCAAGATACCTGCCAAGGAGTTGCTCGTCGCTGAGCGCGCTGAGATCGATGAGCGCATGCAAGAGGCGATGCGCTTGGCTAAGAATCAGAACCTGATGATCAAGGAAGTTTCTCGCGGAGTTCTCGACGGCATCACGGGTACCACGATGCACCAAGGTATCGCCTTGGT
>CANCUC010000033.1 GCA_947381255.1 Actinomycetota bacterium | reverse complement strand
TGGACCATGCATGACCCAACCTCACTCAATCGTCAGGGTGGAGATATTGGAACTCAATATCGCAGCGCGATCTACACCACCACAGATGATCAACTGAAGGCTGCGCTCGCTTCACGCGAAATTTATAACGATGTGCTCAAAGGCCACGGTTTCGATGAGATCTGCACTGAGATCAAGAGCGGTGAGGGAGTTGAGTACTGGCCAGCGGAGGAGTACCACCAGCGTTATCTTGAGAAGAACCCGAAGGGATATGACTGCCACTCCAGTACCGGCATCGCATATCCAGATCAGATCTTTATTGGGTAAGAGTTAGCCGCTCCACTTGCAGTTTGGCGTAAATGATTATCAGCTGAGGGAGAGAATTTAAATCAACTTCTTACCAGGTTGAAGAATCTCCCTCAGTTGCGCGCCAGCAGTACCACGCCACAACGCTCTGTCTTCCGGGAAAGAGATCACCGAGTGGATCTAAATCCTTAGGTGCGATCTCATAATTCAATTGATGAATTTTTTCCCATCCTCGACGCATCGCCAAATCTCCGACAGGCCATAGATCTAGACGACCCAGATGAAACATTAGAAACATCTCAACTGTCCACCGACCGATGCCCCAAAGGGCCGTGAGTTCTGCAGAGATCTCTTCATTACTTAATTTTGAAAACTTCTTGAAATTTAGCGCACCAGAAAGTGTTGCTTCCGTTAACTCTCCGATTGCTCGAGCTTTGGCACCACTTACTCCAACCGTACGAAGTTCTGGGGGAGTTAAGGTGACGATCGCATCGGGAGTAATTTTGCCTCCAGCTAACACACGCACTCTTTCAATGATTGTGTCCGCCGCTTTAACAGCCAATTGTTGAGAAAGAATCGAAGTTACGAGTGTTTCGTAATGGCCTCGCGATGGCCGCTTGATGTTTATTGTGCAGAGCGGACTCGCTTTAATAATGGGCTTAAAAGCTGGATCTGCCTTTGCGATTGCTCGCACATGTTTCTGCATCTCTTCCGCGCTTGTAAGTGCCACCCCGATAGCCTAATGAGTAGGCTACGCGAGTGATTACGAATAACACGAGCGCCTTGGCGTGGACTTTGACCCTCGGTGGCCTAGCTCTGATCTTGCTGCTGGACTTCTTCTTCGCCTATAAGAATCGTCGCAAAGTCACCTCGCTTCGAAATGTTGCAGTCTGGACGGGAATCTACGTCGGAGCGGCGATTGCATTCGGCGTTGCCTTGGGATTCTGGTCGACGAGTCAGAGCCGCGGAGAATTCTTTGCCGGTTGGATTACCGAGTACTCGCTCTCCTTCGACAATCTCTTTGTGCTGCTCCTGATTATGGCTCGTTTGCAGATTGAAAAAGAGAGGGAAGAGATGATCCTCTTCTGGGGAATCCTCTCCTCGCTGCTCATGCGTGGCGTATTTATCGCTGGTGGATCCGCCTTGGTAAATCGCTATGAGTGGATCTTCTATATTTTTGGTGGCTTCTTGATTTATACAGCCGTTCAACTTTTCCGTGAGAGTGAAACAGAGGAGTGGGAGGAGAGTCGCCTCATAACCTTTATGCGAAAGCGCGGAGTAAAGATTGCCGTTATCGGCATGGTCGCAATCGCACTCACCAACCTCCTCTTCGCCTTTGACTCAATTCCAGCGATCTTTGGTTTGACCCGCAATCCATATGTCATCGTTACCGCCACAATCTTCGCTTCGATGGGTTTGCGCCAGCTCTACTTCCTCATCGGTGATTTGATGGGCAAATTGATTTATCTCAGCGAAGGACTTTCGGTCATCCTGGCATTTATCGGGTTGAAATTGGTCTTTGAAGCTGCCATCTCCCAGGGACATGAGAAGGTCCTCGGAGTTCGAGTTCCTGATGTCTCTCTTGGCTTCTCCCTCACCTTTGTGATCGGAACACTTGCGATTACCGCGCTGTTAAGCGCACTCAAAACCCGCAAAGAAGGTTCATAGCCCGCGACTACTCATCACTGCATTACGCTTCCACCATGTCTACAACTCCTTCATCCTCATCGGATTCAAGTGCTGGCGGATCGGGCCATGCAGATGATTCCTTGAGTCTGCAAACTCGCGTCGTTTCTGCTGGTCGTCCAGATCGTAACGTCGATGCCGGAGTTAATGTTCCCATTGAATTGAACTCAACATTCTTGGCACCTGGCGAAAAGGGTTATGGTCGTTATGGCAATTCAACCTGGACTGCGCTAGAAGAGGCAATTTCATCTTTAGAGGGCGGCTCCACGCTGGTCTTTTCAAGTGGAGTTGCTGCGATTTCATCGATGCTCTCATTACTCCCACGCGGCGCGGTCGTAACCGCCTCTAGAAATGGTTACTCCGGAACCATGGTGCTACTTCGTCAAGCTGAAGAATCTGGTGCACTAGAAGTTCGATATGTGGATGTCTCAAATACCAAAGAGGTTCTCGCAGCGCTTCCAGGTTCAACTTTGCTCTGGTTGGAGTCTCCAACAAATCCCGCACTTGAAGTTGCAGATATGCCAACCCTCATCGCATCCGCTAAATCCCTCAATATCGGCGTCGGAGTCGATAACACCTTTGCAACTCCACTGGTGCAACAACCTCTTCTTATGGGAGCCGACATTGTCGTTCACTCACTAACAAAATATATTTCAGGACATAGCGATGTAATACTGGGATCGATCTCCACCGAGGATCAAGCGCTCTATCAGCGCCTGGCTGATCTTCGAAAGATTCACGGAGCAATTCCCGGACCCTTTGAGGTTTGGCTATCACTGCGAGGTATTAGAACTCTTGGAGTTCGAATGGAGCGCGCGCAGGCGAATGCACTCGAGCTGGCAAAGCGGTTAAAGAACCATCCTGCAGTTGAAAAGGTACGCTATCCAGGATTGCCCGACGATCCCCATCATGAAATTGCAAAGAGTTTTATGAAGGGTTTTGGCGCGGTTATCTCCTTTGACCACAAGGGCGGAGCAGAAGCTGCAGATAAAGCTTGTGCCTCATCTCAACTCATCGCCTTTGCGACCTCCCTCGGGGGAGTCGAGTCATTGTGGGAGCGGCGCCACCGTTGGAGTGCCGAGAGCCCAACCATCCCTACAAATCTCATTCGCCTTTCAGTCGGGATTGAAGATGTAGAGGATCTCTGGCGGGATATCGATAGCTCGTTGCGCGCCAGCCTCTAGAACTTTGCAGAAGCTGGGAGTTAACTCCCTGGCCCACTCCGCCACTATCACGGGACCGAAGGCTCGATAGAGCCAGTTAACCCGCTGTTCACCCCTTACTCGGCACGCTCACACCATCCTTCCAGCGGGTAACAAGGATTAGAGAGTAGATTTATCCCATGTTCAAAACGATTCGTCGCGTAGTGGGGCTCTTCACAGTCCTCGTCGTGATTCTTGGTGCCATAAAGTCAGTTTTCGCCTGGCTAGCCAATAGCGAACATGGAACTCACGAACTATTTGTTGATGAAGACGAGTCCGAGCGCCAGTTCTAGGCGTCCTCGTACATATGTCAGAGAACTCAACTTCATCCGAATTCGAATCAGAGGATCAGATGTCCGATTCTGCGCACGCCAATAACTCTTCTCACTTTGAAGAGGTAGATGAGTACATTCCCGGAACGTGCAATATCGGCGTTCGTGAAATTCGTCGCCGCCAACTCGTAGGTGGAATTGGACTCTTCTTAACGATCTCCACAATTCTTGGCTTCTATCACCAACATGCATCTCACCTTGCGCGCTTTGGAACGTTCTTGCCCGCAGTAGTTATGTTCATGGGATATCTGCAAGCGCGAAAGAAATTCTGTCTCGCCTTTGGTCTCTCTGGGCTTTTTAATTTTGGAAAGCTTGGCGGAACTACCCGAGTGATTTCTGATGCTGATCGCAAGATAGATCGCGAAGCGGCAATTAAATTGATGGCGCAAGCAGTGTTGCTAGCTGCAATTCTCACTGCAGTTGTATTCGTGCTCCCAATTCCTCAGAAATAAATAGCAAGATCGCATAAAGAGCTTTCTTCTCTAGAAATAATCACCTCCCTTACAAAACTTTTTTCTCTAGAAATAATCACTTCCCTCAATTTCTGCGAGGACTCCTGGCTAAGATATCTCCATGAATCAAGCTCCTAAGACTCTGCATATCGTCTTAAATGGGGTTACGGAAGATTCCAGAGTTCTCAAATGCGCCTGGTCGTTAAGCAATGCTGGCTGGGATGTGCTCGTTCTCGGTTCAAGCTCACAAGGCTTGACAGATGAACTCAGCATTGGGCATGCGCGCATTCTTCGCCTGCCGCTCAAGATAGTGATTGTTAAGAATCAAGTTCCAGCAATCTTCAGACCATTTATACGCGGTGAGAAGACTCAGTGGTTCATCACTGGAGTACTTCGCAGATTACGCAGATATCGCCGCAAGTTATTTGAAGTTTCTAAAGTAAAAGAAGAAGTGGTTGTTCCCAACCTCAATCGCGCAGTCAGAGTCATCACTCCGGTGGCGCTGAATTTTGCTCCTGATGTGGTCCATGCCCATGATTACACAGCGCTACCAATCGCTGGCGCCATTGTCGATACTCTTCGGGCTTCGGGTAAGAAGACCCAACTTGTTTACGACGCTCACGAATATGTGCCAGGCGTCTCACATCTCACCAAACCTTTGGCCGCTCTCTATACCAAGATAGAGCGCAAATACTCTCAGAAAGCTGCCGCGGTTCTCTCCGTGAGTGAGCCCATGAATGATTTACTTCTTGAGCAACTTCAAGTTACTGAGCGCCCAACGATTGTTGCCAATGATCCATTGGTGGATGGACAAGAACGCTCCGCACGCAATCTGCGCAAAGATATTGGCGTTGGCTCAGATGTTCCACTCATGGTGTATTCAGGAGCTGTTGCTCCACAACGGGGAATTCAGACAGCTCTAGCTGCGCTTCCAGAGCTACCGGGAGTTCACCTGGTTTTAATTGCAAATCCAAAAGACAAATCCGTTCAAGATTTAGTGGCAAGTGCGCCCAATATGAAAGATCGATTCCACGTCGTTCCTTACGTTCCTAATTCGGAGTTAGTTTCATACCTTTCTACGGCAAATATTGGATTGATTCCAATTTTGCACCGCCTCAATCATGAGATCTCACTCATTACCAAGTTCGGTGAGTACATGCAGGCGCTCTTGCCGATCCTAGTGAGCGATGTGAAAACCATGTCCGCTGAGGTGCGACGTCTGGGAAATGGTGAAGTTTTTATCGCCGAAGATGTTGCTGATTTTGTTCGCGCAGCTAAATTGGTTTTCGCCGACCTTGCAAAATATCGCGCCGCATATACCGATGAGGTACTTTCAGAGCGTTCATGGGAGCGACAGGCAGAGATACTTCTTGCGACCTATAACAATATTGCTGATGCTAATCCAACGGCGCGGACTCACATGCCCTTCATAATTACAGAACCGATACTCCTCGAAGGTTGAAGCAAGGTTGAAGCAAGGTTGAAGCAAGGTTGAAGCTTCGACTTCAACAGCTTCTCAGAAAGAGTTAAGCGCCAGCTCCGATAACGCGGAATGGAACTCCTGGGAAGTTCTTAGGATCCATGGAGCGACGTCCATCAACAACTGCTTTAACGCCGGGGAATTGCGCAGCGGTTAGAACCTTGTACTCCTTGTGATCAGCCTGCAAAATCACGGCATCCACGCCTTGGCCGAGTGCGTAGGGAGTAAAACCTAGTGATGTGATTTCACTATCTGTATACATCGGATCATGGACGAGAACTTCTGCGCCGCGAGTTTTCAAAGCAGTCACCACCCCAAAGACTCCTGAAAATGCTGACTCTTTTACTCCACCGCGGTAGGAGATTCCAAGCACTGCAACCTTGGCGCCCTTGAGATCGCCAAAACTTCCGGCAAGTAAGGTAACTGCATGCTCTGGCATCGCTGCATTAGCTTCGCGAGCCGAGCGCACAACAGTTGCCTCAGGGTCATTCCATAGATAGAAACGTGGGTAAATTGGAATGCAGTGACCGCCAACGGCGATTCCTGGTTGGTGAATGTGGCTATAAGGCTGAGAGTTTGAGGCAGCAATCACCTTTGCGATATCGATATTTGCACCCTCTGCAAAGATGGCGAATTGATTGGCGAGTGCGATATTTACATCCCGATATGTTGTCTCCGCGAGCTTAGCCATCTCACTTGCTTCAGCTGTTCCTAGATTCCAGACGCCATTCTTATCTGCGAGATCGGGGCGATCATCGAAATCAAGGACAGCTTCATAGAACTTAATTCCAGCCTCCGTACTCGCATCATTAATACCGCCAACGAGCTTTGGATATTTACGAAGATCTGCAAAGACCCGGCCAGTGAGAACGCGCTCGGGGGAGAAGATGAGATGAAAGTCGCTACCAGCTTTAAGGCCTGAGCCCTTTTCGAGCGCTGGAGCAAATCGATTGCGAGTGGTTCCGACCGGCAAAGTGGTTTCGTAAGAGACCAGCGTTCCAGGCTTCAAACCGGCTGCAATCTTCTCGGTTGCGGCATCCATCCAACCAAAATCTGGAATTCCATCGTTATTTACAAAGAGTGGAACGACGATAACAACTGCATCTGATTCACTCACCGCAGAAGTGGTATCAGTGGTTGCAACGAGGTGTCCGGAAGTCACGACTTCTGCTAAGTACTCGGCGAGGAAATTCTCACCCGGGAAAGGTTCGGTTCCTGCATTAATAAGATCGACTGTATTTTGGTTTACATCGCAACCGATGACGTG
Source organism: Actinomycetota bacterium (assembly GCA_947381255.1). Lineage (GTDB taxonomy): Bacteria > Actinomycetota > Actinomycetes > Nanopelagicales > Nanopelagicaceae > PALSA-747. The sequence goes on along the minus strand of CANCUC010000033.1, from coordinate 1,184 downwards.
ATGGCCCTTCTTGGCGAATTGAACTGCAAGGGGTAGGCCAATCTTTCCGAGTGCAACAACAGCGATCTTCATAGGGTTAGCGACCTTTCGAAATGGTAATTACTTGGCGCGTATTAGCGCTCTCGATCATGGCACTAGCTACGCGCACGGTTGCAAGACCTTGTTCCATGGTGACGATTCGCTCGGTGGCACCAGGTAGACCAAGTACAGCATCACGGAATGCCTCATGCTCAGTACGAAGTGGTTCTGGCTTGGCAATTGCATAACGGATGACATCACCCTCACTGACTCCACGGAAGGAGGCAACAGCATCCCACTCGGTATCAACCGAAGCGTTGGCATAGAAGGTGAGATCAGCGGTCAAAGTATCGGCTACAAATGATCCGCGTTCACCGGTGACAATTGTGAGACGTTCCTTGAAAGGCGTCAGCCAATTGACGAGGTGGTTGGTGATAATTCCATTCTCAAGTTCACCAACTGCAGCGACCATATCTTCATGAGCACGGCCAGATTTCAAAGCTGTCTTCGCTGAAACATTGACGAAAGGTGAACGAGCCACCCAAGCAGTGAGATCAATATCGTGTGTTGCAAGATCCTTGATAACCCCAACATCAGCGATACGTGCGGGAAATGGTCCCTGGCGACGGGTAGCGATTTGGTAGACATCACCGAGTTCACCTGCATCAAGCTTTGCGCGAAGTTGTTGTAGTGCTGGGTTGTAACGCTCAATATGACCAACTGCTCCAACAAGTCCCTTTGCAGCGAATGCATCTGTAATCCGTTGAGCTGATTCATTATCAACGGCGAGGGGCTTCTCGATAAGTGCATGAACACCTGCTGCGGCAAGGGCCAAAGCTAAATCTTCATGGAAAGCAGTAGGTGCGGCAACCATTGCATAATCAATGCCGAGCGCAATCAGCTCTTCAACTTGGGAAACGAGCGGGCGAGTGCCAGCAACTCCATGGGGATCGCCCATGGGATCGCAGACACCAACGAGCTCGACACCATCGAGTGAACCAAGGACACGCGCGTGGTGGCGACCCATCATGCCGAGGCCAACTAGTCCGGCACGCAACTTCTTCTTGCCCCCTGCAGAGGCAACACTTGTTGATTCTGACATCTGATCTTCTCGCTTAGATTCGGGTTACGACGTCGTTAACGACGCTAACGATTTGTTCTAGCTC
>CANCUC010000032.1 GCA_947381255.1 Actinomycetota bacterium | reverse complement strand
GGCGCAAACCTTTCGGAGATGATCTCCCTTGGTATTCCAGTACCAGATGGGTTCACAATCACCACTGCCGCCTGCCGTGACTTCTTGGAGCGCAAGAGTCTCTCTGAACAATTAGAGAGCGATATTGAATTCGCTGTAGCCAAATTAGAGAATCGCACTGGTCGTCGCTTCGGAGATATAAAGAATCCGCTTCTGGTCTCAGTTCGTTCAGGAGCAAAGTTCTCAATGCCCGGAATGATGGAGACAGTTCTTAATGTCGGTATCTCACCTGAAGTTGCGAAGGCACTTGCGGCAAAATCCAAGGATCCAAAATTTGCCTGGGATTCCTTTAGGCGCTTTGTTGAGATGTATGGACGTATCGTTTGTGGAGTACCTGCTCAAATCTTTGAAGAGGTACGCCACGAATACCTTGCAGCCGCTCACCTGAATTCAGCTCTCGATTTAAGTGCGGAGCAGATTGAAGAACTCTCCTATCAATTCATTGAAGTTGTGGAATCCCACACCTCCCGCACCTTCCCGATGGATGCTAAATCCCAACTTCTACGTACCGTGGAAGCTGTATTTAGCTCATGGAACTCAGAGCGGGCCACCCTTTACCGCCGCCGTGAGCGTATTCCGGCCACTTTAGGCACCGCAGTTAACGTGCAGATGATGGTCTTTGGAAATATCGGCGAAGATTCTGGTACTGGAGTTTGCTTCACCAGAAACCCATCTACCGGTGAGAGTGGTGACTATGGTGATTATCTCGAATGCGCTCAAGGCGAAGATGTTGTCTCTGGAATTCGCAACACTCTAACTCTCCAAGATCTCGCAAATATTCAGCCCGCTGCCTACGCCGAGTTGAAATCCATCATGAGCAAACTCGAGAATCACTATCGCGATATGTGCGACATCGAATTCACAATCGAATCTGGGAAGCTATGGATTTTGCAGACTCGCGTTGGCAAGCGCACCGCCGAAGCCGCATTTCGAATTGCGAGCACACTTGTAGATGAAGGGCTCATCTCGATTGATGAAGCGCTCCTTCGCGTCACTGGTGAGCAATTGATGAATTTGATGTTCCCACAATTTGATCTCAGTGCCTCCAATGAGCGTATTGCAACTGGTATCCCGGCATCTCCAGGAGCAGCAGTAGGACATGTGGTCTTTGATTCAAAGAGTGCGGTGGATGAAGCGATGTCCGGAAAGCGTGTCATTCTGGTTCGCAACGAGACCTCTCCAGAAGATCTACCTGGCATGGTTGCAGCACAAGGCATTCTGACCTCTCGCGGTGGAAAGACTTCTCACGCCGCGGTGGTTGCTCGCGGTATGGGACGAGTTGCGATTTGCGGCGCTGAAGAGATCAAAGTCAATGTTGCCGCTGGTGAATTCACGACTAATGGCCACACCGTTAAAGCTGGAGATCTCATCTCTATTGATGGCGCAACGGGTGCAATCTATCTAGGAGAGATGCGCGTAGTGGAGTCAACCGTAAGTCAGTACCTGCAGAATTCGGTCTCTCCTCAGAAATTTACTCCACTTATTCGCGCCATAGAACGATTCCTAACGCGCGCAGATATTGTCAGAACTCTCGATGTACGTGCCAACGCCGATACCGCCGCTGATTGTCAGTTAGCGCGTAACTTTGGTGCAGAAGGTGTTGGATTGGTGCGCACAGAACATATGTTCTTAGGTGAGCGTCGCACACTTGTTGAAACACTCATCCTCTCTGACTCACCTGAAGTTCGTACTGAGGTGCTGAAAGAGATGGAGGAGTTGCAGTATCAAGATTTCCTCGGAATCTATATGGCGATGGAAGGGCTCCCAGTAACCGTTCGCTTGTTGGATCCGCCTCTCCACGAATTCTTAACAGATAAGACAGAACTCTCTCTCAGCATTGCGAAGAAAGAGGCTAATCACGAGCCGGTTTCTGAGCACGAGAAAGCTTTATTAGCCGCAGTTATCAGGCTCCACGAGGCCAACCCCATGATGGGCCTTCGTGGAGTACGACTCGGTGTACTCATTCCAGAACTATTCATCATGCAGGTTCGGGCGATCACAAGAGCTGCCGCCGATTTACGTCGCGCGGGGATCAAAGTGAAGCCAGAAATCATGATTCCTCTGGTCGCTAGTCAGCGTGAACTTCTCTACTTCCGCGGTGTTTTGGAGGAGGAGATTAAGTCACTCATGGTTGATCTGGATACGACCTTGGAGATCCCAATTGGCTCAATGTTGGAGACCCCACGCGCAGCGATTACCGCTGCAAAACTGGCTGATTACTCGGACTTCTTCTCCTTTGGAACCAACGATTTAACTCAATTAACCTGGGCATTTAGCCGCGATGATGTCGAGCATAGTTTCCTTCCTCGCTACTTGGATCTCGAACTTCTCCCATTTAGTCCATTTGAATCTCTTGATCAAGATGGAGTTGGGTTGCTGCTTCGCATTGCATATGACGAAGTAAAAGCTGTAAAACCTCATCTCAAATTAGGCGTCTGCGGTGAACACGGTGGAGACCCGGCGAGTATTCATTTCTTCCATCAACTTGGCTTGGATTATGTCTCATGCTCGCCTTACCGAGTTCCGATTGCCAGACTAGAGGCTGGAAGAGCTGCAGTTCTTAATAGAAGGTTGATGACGCACGATGAGAAGGCAACAGCATGAAGCATGATCAATTAACAACCCTCAAAGGTGGAGCAGTTGTATCGCAGTTGGGCTTAGGCACGGCGCAACTCGGTGGGCTCTACTCATCTGTCTCAGATGAAGAGGGACAAGAGTTAATAGATGCGGCAATCTCATCTGGCATTCAATACTTTGATACCGCACCACACTATGGAAAAGGCGTCTCTGAAAAACGTTTAGGTAGGTATCTTTCTAAGTACCCACGAGGAAGTTGGGTTCTCTCTTCAAAGGTGGGCCGACTCCTAGTTCCGTCCGATAAGGAAGAAGACTCCTTCTTCTTGGATGCGGATAACTCTGTAGAACGATTAAATGATTACTCGGAAGCGGGTATTCGCCGTTCATTCGAAGAGAGTCTTGAGCGGATGAATATCGACTCGATTGACATCGTCTATATTCACGACCCAGATGATTATCCAGATGATGCTATTAATTATGCCTATCCCGCACTTGCGAAGTTGCGCGCTGAGGGTTTAGTTAAATCCATCGGAATTGGAATGAACTACAACGAGATTCCAACAAGAATGATCAACGAATGCGATATCGATGTCGTAATGAATGCTGGACGTTATACCTTGCTTGATCAGAGCGCTGCTGACGAACTATTTCCGGCCGCCCTCAAGAAGGGCGTATCAATCGTTTCGGTAGGAGTATTCAATTCGGGAGTACTTGCCCATCCATCTCCAGACTCACACTACTTTTACGAGCCAGCGCCTGCCCATATCGTGGCACGTGCCTTGGAGTTCCAAAGCGCACTTGCCGAGTTCGATGTGACACTTCAGCAAGCCGCGATTCAATACCCACTGCGCCATGAGGCAGTGAAGTGTGTTGTTGTGGGATGTAGAAGTGCGAAATCTTTGGCAGAGAACATCTCCAATTTCGATAGAGAAGTTCCAGAAACTGCGTGGGATCTTGTTGATTCGCTCATCGCAAAGCACAGACGAGAGGACTCTTAATATGCCTTTACATCCACAGTGCGCTGCCTTTCTTGCCGAGGCTGCGAAAGCCAATCTTCCAGAGATTGCGGTGATGGGAGCAACGCAAGCTCGCGCCACTGGCCACACGCCACGTGACTTCTCAGGTCCACTCCGAGATGATGTTTCGATCAGTACGCGTTACATCACAACCCCAACGGCAGATGTGGTTGCAAATATTTACCAACCTCCTGGTGCGGGACCATTCAACGCCATGGTTTATTACCACGGTGGGGGTTGGGTTCTTAACTACATCAATAAATATGATGCGCAGCTTCAAGATATGGCTGTGCTCACCAACTCTGTGATTATTGCAATTAACTATCAAAAAGCGCCGGAGCATAAATATCCAACCCCGTTTGATGATTGCTACGAAGCCTTTCTCTGGATGCATGAGCATGCAGCTGAGTTCAACGTAAATCCCGCAAAGATTGGAATTGGCGGAGACAGCGCCGGCGGAAACCTGGCATCGGGTGTTGCGCACAAGATTCGGGATGTGGGTACACATGCGCTGGCTTATCAAATGCTTATCTATCCATGTAATGGGCTTAACTTTGAGACCGCTTCCTATCTCGCCAACGCTGATGATTATGGCTTGACCCGAAACTCTATGAAATGGTTGTGGGAGCAATACTTAAATGGACCAGCAGATTTCAATAATCCATATGCAGTGCCGCTAAGCGCCACAAATTTCAGCGATCTAGCACCTGCTGTGCTTATTACCGCTGAATTTGATGTGTTGCATGACGATGGCGTGGAGTATGCCGAGAAATTGCGTTCAGGCGGAGTTCCGGTTACCTATAAGAATTATCCTGGAATGATCCATGGTTTCTTTAACTACGGAAGTGCAATCGATGAAGGCATTGTTGCCAGAAAATTCCTAGCCGAATCAATTAATAACATCCTGCAGGCTTAGTATGCCTAACTCTCTTAGAGGAATGACGTGGGATCATCCCCGTGGACTTGATTCAGTTGTAAATTCAAATCCGCTTCTTCTTGAGAAAATTAGGGCCACCGTTAATTGGGATGCGCGTTCACTTCTGGCTTTCGGGGATCAGCCCATTGTTGAGTTTTACAACGAATATGATCTAATGATTATTGATCACCCCCATGTCCCAGATGCAGTTCACTCAGATACGGTGATTGCCTTCGATGAGCTATTGAGCAGTTCTGAGCTAGAGCTTCTGAGTAAGACCAGTGTCGGGCAATCGCATTCGAGTTATCAATACCAAGGCAAACAATGGGCCTTGGCAATTGATACTGCGGCGCAAGTTTCAGCTTTCAGACCCGATAAGGCTGATCGAGCTCCGATCTTCTGGGATGAAGTGTTTGAATTCGCAAAGGGTGGAACTCTGCTCTGGTCACAAAAGCCGGTGGATGCATTTAGCACCTTTGCCACGCTAATGGCGCAACGCGAGGCGCCATTAGCAAGCAAGGAGAGCTATATAGATAAGAAGGTAGCTGCAGAAGTTCTAGAGCTGATGATTGATCTCTCAGCTCTAGTTCCTGATTTCTGCCTCACAAGCAACCCCATCCAGATCGCTGAAATCCTTGCTCAAGAGGATAAATATGCTTATGGAATCTGCATGTATGGCTACAGCAACTACTCAAAACCGGGATTTAGAGATCACCTCTTGGCTTACGACGATGTTCCATCCTTTGATGGCCAGGCGGCAGGATCGCAGTTAGGGGGAGCCGGGATAGCGGTTTCAAAGCGCTCCTCGAATCCAGAGTTGGCTGCACAAATCGCTCTCCTTCTCTCATCTCCCGATATTCAATCAACCTCATATGTTGATGCCGGGGGGCAGCCAGGAAATCTCGCCGCATGGAAGAGTGCGCGGGTTAATGACTCAACACATAATTTTTTCGCAAATACCCTGCGTACCTTAGAGCGGGCATGGGTTCGACCACGTATTTACGGTTGGCCGGAGGTTCAGTTCGCAACATCGCAGATTATTCACTCGGCTCTCACCGCAAAAAAATTTACTCTTTCGGATCTTGATGCAATCGAGAATACTTTTGCGATCTACATTAAGGAATCGCGATGAGGCAAGTCTGGGACGAGTTTGTGATCGGTTCCAAACGCACTGGCCCTGCGCGCTCCATTGGCGCCGAGGATATTTTGGTCCACGCAAAAGAGACCGGTGATTTCTACCCACACCACATGGATGCTGAATGGTGTGCTACTCAACCATTTAAGAAGCGAATGGCACACGGCACATTAGTTCTCTCTGTAGCTGTTGGAACACTTGCCGATGAAATCAATGAAGCAGCGATGAGTTATGGCTATGACCGGGTTCGCTTCATAGCTCCGGTATTTATAGATGACACCATTCAAGCGCACTCAGAGATTGTCGCCAAGCGTGAGCACACCAAGAATCCAGAGAACTATGGCTTCATTGACGAGAACGTTGTGGTGACAAACCAGGAGGGAAATACCGTGATGGCATTTACACATATCTATTTGGTGGATAAAAAATGAGCGAGATTCAACTACATCCATCCGTGAGATCGGCGATGATCTCAGATTCTTTGGATTTACTTGGAATCCGCAGCAATGTGATGATTCCAAGCATTCGACCCCTAGATCGCACGATGAAGGTGATGGGGTACGCGGCCACTATCGAATTTGAACCATCATCGGAATATGACCCTCAAGATCCATACGCCCCTGCAATTGAATATCTGGATTCGCTTCAGCCAGGTGAAGTTGCGATTGTCGCGACGGGGCAAAGTCAACTCTCTGCCTTTTGGGGCGAGCTATTTTCAACTGCCGCCAAACTTCGCGGAGCGACCGGAGTAATTAGTGATGGCCCACTTCGCGATGTCAATGAGATCTTTGGAGTGGGATTTGGAGCATTTGGAGTTGGTTCACTTCCATATGACTATAAAGGTCGTATGAAGGTAAGCCGCGTCCGTGCCAATGTGATTTGCGGGGGCGTAAGTGTCGCGCCAGGGGATTTTGTTATCGCAGATATTGATGGCGTGGTCGTTGTTCCGCATTTTGCCATTAGCGAAGTCTTTGCCGCTGCGAATGCCAGAGCGCAGGCAGAAAATCATGTCCTTATCGATTTGAAGGCAGGAAGTACCGTCCGAGAAGCATGGGATAAGCACCATCTACTCTAAGAAGGAGAGTAAAAATGAGTAATCATGAGTTGATTGATTCGCATCAACACTTGTGGGTCATGAGTGAGCGTGCGTATGACTGGATTGAACCCGCATATGGAGTGATCTATGACGATTTCACACCGGAACGGTTACAACCAGAGATCGGCCCCTCGGGAGTTACTGGAAGTGTCCTCGTACAAGCAGCTGATACCTATGAAGATACTTTCTACATGCTCGACGTTGCTCACAAATATGATTTTGTACAAGGAGTCGTAGGTTTCATCCCGCTCGATAGAACCGCTGAGGCAGCTCGAGCGCTCAAGATATTCTCTAAGGATAAATACTTTAAAGGTGTGAGAAATTTGACGCATAACTATGCAGATAAGAAGTATGAATCTGATGATAAGTGGATCTTGCGGCCAAGTGTTCTCAAGACTCTTGAGATTGTCGAAGAGAGCGGATTGGCATTTGATTATGTAGCTGTCAATGAAGCTCATCTTGCGAATGTTGCGATACTCGCTCAAAAATTTCCAAAATTAAAAATCGTCATCGATCACTTTGCCAAGCCAAATATTGCAGGCAAAGTTATGGAACCGTGGGCAAGTCAGATGGCAGAACTTGGACAGTATCCAAATGTCTACGGAAAGTTCTCTGGTCTAAATACCGCCTCGGCAGCCGGGTGGACCGTCGCGGATTGGCAACCATATGTTGACCACATGGTTACCTCCTTTGGTGCCAAGCGAATTCTTCTCGGTGGTGATTGGCCGGTGATCATTCTCATGAATAACTATGTGGATGTTTGGCATGCGCAAGTTGCTGCACTCGCCAACTACAGCGAGAGCGACCAAGTATGGATTAAAAGTAAGACCGCTAACCATGTTTATGGATTGAAGGGATAGATCATGCAACGTTTCGCATCCGTCATTGGAATGAAGCCTGAGCACCGCGAGGAGTACGAGCGCCTCCATGCAGATGTCTGGCCCGATGTCCTAGCTCAGATTTACAAGAGCAATATTCGCAATTACTCCATCTATCGCTATGGCGAAATCCTCTTCTCCTACTTCGAATATGTCGGTAGTGATTTTGAGGGAGATATGGCGAAGATGGCTGAAGATCCAACAACTCAGCGTTGGTGGGATCTTTGCAAGCCACTTCAAACCCCAGTCGCAGATCGCAAAGAGGGCGAGTGGTGGTCGGATAT
>CANCUC010000031.1 GCA_947381255.1 Actinomycetota bacterium | reverse complement strand
ACTGTGCTCTGACCGTTGAGATCAACAAGCACTCCGCCTGAGGCGTAGTGAGAGGCTGGAGCTACCGGAATTAATTGCTTCAGTGGATCAATTCCATTTGCCAAACAGGATGCGTAGATAGTTGGGAATCTCTCGGTGAAATCCGCGATTGCCGTTGCATCTAGCCACATGTGTGGAACATGTGCCTCACGCATCTGACTAAATATTTCTTTGGCGACGATATCTCTCGGTGCTAAATCTGCCTGAGGATGAACCGCGGCCATAAATTTTTCGCCTTTATGGTTTAGCAAGATTGCGCCTTCACCACGTACCGCCTCGCTGATCAGCGGTTGTTGCCCTGCAGATGAGGTATCTCGCCAGAGAACAGTTGGGTGGAATTGGATAAATTCAACGTCAGCAACTGCTGCTCCGGCGCGAAGTGCAAGCGCCACTCCATCACCAGTTGATACCGAAGGATTTGTTGTCTGGGAGTAGACCTGTCCAAGTCCACCTGTAGCGATTACTACCGCACGAGCAAGCGCGCGACCTACACCCGTGCTACTACCTGCTCCGATAACGTGGAGAGTTACTCCACATACTCGTCCATCTGATGATTTGAGAGCATCGATTACGAGCGCATGTTCAATAACTTCAATTCCTGAATCTTCTTGAACTGCAGCAAGTAGCGCGCGTGAAACTTCCGCGCCGGTTGCATCTCCGCCTGCGTGAAGAATTCGATTGCGGTGATGTCCACCTTCACGCGTGAGCGCAATCTCGCCACTCTCTGCTTTATCAAAGACAGCGCCTCGAGCAATTAATTTACGAACCGCCTCCGGCCCTTCAGTTACAAGAACATTGACCGCATCGATATCACAGAGACCTGCGCCTGCAATCAGGGTATCTTCCTTATGTTCTTCTGGAGTATCACCTGGGCCGAGCGCTGCAGCAATTCCGCCTTGGGCCCATTTAGTCGAACCCTCATCAATATGCGCCTTGGTAACGAGTAAGACCGAGAGATTTGCTGCGCGTGCATTGAGTGCGGTTGTTAAACCCGCAACACCGGAACCAATCACAATTACATCGGCCTTGGCAGTCCAACCTGGCGTACCTGCAAATAACTTCATCAGTTAGACCCCATCGCCATATTGTCGAGCAATCTGACCCCATTTATCCACCCGGCAACGATCCCCCGCTTGAATTCAGAGTCTGGGGTTGCTACCTCGAAGCTCTCTTCATCAATTACCTCGGCATAATCGAGTTGGAATAGTGGTTCGGTAGCCAGAGTAGAGAGCATTCCCTCTTTATTTCCGGTGGCGAGAGCTCTATTGATCACCAAGGCGCTTTGGCGCTCTGATTCACTTAATCGAACGTTACGAGATGAGAGCGCTAGACCATCTTTATCTCTGACCGTTGGAGCAGAAATTATCTCTACAGGAATGTCATTCTCTCGAACCCACTTCTTCACAATAAAGAGTTGTTGAAAATCTTTCTCACCAAATATCGCATAGCGCGGTTGAACTAACTCAAAGAGGCGATGCACAACGGTCAGCATCCCATCGAAGTGCCCAGTGCGGTGGCGGCCTTCAAATATTTCACCGATCGCTCCGGCAGATATTTTCTCAATCTCTGCCGGGTAGATCTCTTGATAGGTCGGTGCCCATATTCTGGATGCTCCCGCACTTAAAGCCTTCTCAGTATCGCCTGAAATATCGCGCGGATATTTAGCTAAATCCTCGGAGCTCTCGAATTGCAATGGATTAACAAATATTGAAACAACCACTTCGGTAGAGAGCTCGCGAGCTCGCTTAATCAATTCAAGATGCCCAGCGTGAAGTGCACCCATGGTGGGTACGAAGGCAATTGCATCAGACATGGTGCTCCAGTCCTTTCGGGGTACCGGGCTAAGAAGAAAAGTTTACCCCTTCAATTGGGCGAGGAGATCTTTGATAAATCCGTGACCGATCAACTCAGCTTCGGGATCTATCTCAAGCCATGGTTCTAAGACGAAGGCTCGCTCATGAGCGCGTGGGTGAGGAATCTCCAAATGTGGCTCGTTTATCTCGTGGTCACCAAATGAGATTAAGTCCAGGTCCAAGGTGCGAGGACCCCAATGGATATCTCGAGTGCGACCGGCCATAGCCTCGATCTCTTGCATCTCTACCAAGAGGTCTAGCGGGTCCATCTCTGATTGACCTACAAGAACAGCATTTAAGAAATCATCTTGAGCGGGACCACCCACTGGGGCAGTTTTATAGAAACTAGAGACTGCTGTGACTTCAATATGTTTCGCCAGTTCGTCAATAGCGTGATGAAGGTGGGAGTTGGTGTCACCGATATTTGAACCGAGTGCGATGACGACCTTCATTTGCTGCGCTTAATTCGAACTGCAATATCCCGGACGGGCAGACCCACAGGTGCATTTGCTTTGTGAACTACAACCTCAACGGAATCAAGGGCGAATCTTTCAAGAAGCGCGTTGGCGATAATCTGCGCCAAGTGCTCGATTAGGTTCACTGGTTCCCCGATCAATATCTGATGCACAACTTTAATTACCTGGGAATAATCGACAGCATCGCTGATCTCATCACTCTTTGAAGCTTTCTTATCTTTGAGCTCTAATTTCACATCTGCCGAGAAGCTCTGTCCATTCTTGCGTTCATGATCAAATAATCCGTGATAGCCAAATCCTGAGATGCCTTCAATTTCAATAAAGTCACTCATCTGTAAAGCTCCTTCACGACTTTGATTGCGTCAACATGTGGTTTCACGCTGTGCGTTCGTACTCCCCAAATTCCCTTGCGAGCTAATTCAGTTGTAATAGCAACGCTAGCGTCATCTCGCTGATCAGGCTCCGCGCCACCCAGTAATTCACCCAAGAAACGCTTTCGAGATACCCCCACTAGAACGGGATAACCTAAAAGCTGGATGCGATCGATATTGCGAAGTAGCTCCCAGTTATGTTCACTCGTCTTAGCAAATCCGATTCCTGGATCAAGGATTAGTTGATCAGGTGAAATACCCGCCTCTACTAAAGCGAAGGCGCGTGCTTCGAGTTCCTCTCGAACCTCCCGAACCACATCCTTATAGATAGCTCGTGATTGCATATCTTTGGATTCGCCTCGCCAATGCATTGCAATGTATTGCACCTCAGGATGCGAGGAGAGCACCTTCACCATCGCCGAATCTTGAAGACCGCCGCTAATATCGTTAACAATGCTGGCGCCTTTAGCGATTGCCTCCTTAGCAATTTCAGCTCTCGTTGTATCAATACTGATGGTTGCGCCAAGCTCCTTGATCGCTTCAATTACTGGAATGACTCGAGCGCTCTCCTCATCCGCACTTATGCGCGATGATCCAGGACGAGTGGATTCACCGCCTACATCAATAATATTTACACCTTCTGCAACCATCGCCTCGGCGCGGGCAACTGCATCGTTGAGAGAGAAGTGGCGCCCTCCATCAGCAAAAGAATCTGGCGTGACATTGAGAATGCCCATCACCAAAGTTTCTTGAGTATCGGCCATTAGCGATCTGCAGCGGTGATGAGTGCCATAGCTTCTGCGCGCGTCGCGGCATTTCGTAAATGTCCTCGAACCGCGGAAGTGGTGGTTCGTGCCTGCGATTTCTTAACTCCGCGCATCGACATACATAGATGTTCGCAATCGATAATTACGATTACTCCAGCAGGTTTCAAAATTTCTACCATCGCATCGGCAATTTGAGTTGTTAAGCGCTCTTGAACTTGTGGCCTTCTTGAATAGAGATCTACAAGTCTGGCTAATTTCGAGATACCAGTGATTCGTCCAGACTCACCAGGTATGTAACCGATGTGGGCAACCCCATGAAAAGGGGTGAGGTGATGCTCACAGTGCGAAAAGACTTCGATATCCCGCACAATCACTAACTCTTTATGTCCAATATCGAAGGTGGTCGTCAAAATATCTTCAGGCTTTTGCCACAGCCCTTCAAAGTTCTCGCGGTATGCACGAGCAACTCGAGCCGGCGTATCTCTCAAGCCGTCGCGAGTGGGATCCTCTCCAATCGCAAGGAGAAGTTCGGTGACAGCACGTTCGGCGCGCGCCTGATCAAAGTCAGATCTGGCATTTCCATCCCGCGGACCCATCGAGACGGAATTGATCTCATCGCTCATAATCGTGGGCTACTCCTGCTCAGCAGGAGGCGCAACAGCTTTCTTGCGAGGTTTGCGGACTGGCTTTGCCACTTCAGCTTCAGGATCTACTTGTGGCTTTGCAGAGACTAAACCAACGGGAGGAATAGTTGATGGGGTGCGGTTTGGAGAGCCGGTCCACGCTGGACGCGATTCAACCATCGTTACCTTTGCAAAAATTCGCTCAATATCTTCCTTAAGAAGAGTCTCACGCTCTAACAATTCAACAACAAGCGCATCTAGAATTTCACGGTTTTGCACCAGAATATTAAAAGCTTCTTGGTGTGCGTTCTCAATCAGAGAGTGAATCTCTTCATCAATAACGCCAGCAATCTCTTCAGAGTAATCGCGTTGATGTCCATAATCGCGACCGAGGAATGGGTCACTATCCCCCGTTCCCAATTTAATTGCGCCGATACGTTCGGTCATTCCATATTGAGTAACCATGGCGCGAGCGAGATTTGTGGCCTTCTCAATATCATTTGAGGCGCCAGTCGTTGGATCATGGAAGATCAACTCTTCAGCGGCGCGACCACCAAGTGAATATGAGAGCTGATCGAGCATCTGATTACGAGTGGTGGCATAGCGATCTTCATCGGGAAGAACCATTGTGTAACCGAGCGCACGTCCACGCGGCATGATTGTAATTTTATGAACGGGATCAGTATTAGGAAGCGCATGCGCAACGAGTGCGTGACCACCTTCGTGATACGCGGTGATGCGACGCTCTTCCTCAGTCATCAGACGACTGGTACGTTGTGGACCAGCCATCACCCGATCAATAGATTCATCAAGAGCCATGGTTGTAATTACCTTGGCATTTTCACGAGCCGTTAATAGTGCCGCTTCATTTAATACATTTGCTAAATCAGCGCCGGTAAATCCAGGAGTGCGCTTGGCAATAGCCATCAGATCTACGCTCTTTGCAATTGGCTTGCCCTGAGCGTGAACTTCCAAAATCGCTTTTCTTCCCAAGAGATCAGGGCGATCAACTGGAATCTGACGATCAAAGCGACCCGGACGCAAAATTGCTGGATCTAAAACATCTGGGCGGTTTGTTGCAGCAATCAAGATGACTTGAGTATTTGCTTCAAATCCATCCATCTCAACAAGGAGTTGGTTAAGGGTCTGTTCGCGTTCATCGTTTCCGCCACCCAATCCAGCACCGCGCTGTCTTCCAACGGCGTCAATTTCATCGACGAAGATGATGGCGGGAGCAGCTTCTTTAGCTTGATTAAAGAGATCTCGGACGCGAGAAGCTCCAACGCCGACAAACATCTCGACGAATTCAGAGCCAGAGATTGAGAAGAATGGAACATTCGCTTCCCCGGCGACAGCTCTGGCAAGCAGCGTTTTACCGGTTCCTGGAGGGCCATAAAGCAGAACTCCCTTTGGAATCTTCGCTCCAATATCCTGATATTTCTTGGGATCTGAGAGGAAATCTTTAATTTCACGGAGCTCGGCGACCGCTTCATCGGCACCAGCAACATCGGCAAATGTGCTCTTAGGGGCTTCCTTTGATTGCAACTTCGCCTTCGATCGTCCAAAGGAGAAGATGCGATTTCCACCTTGAGAGTTGGACATGAAGAGCAAGAGGATAAAACCAATTACCAAGAATGGCGCAAAGCTAAAGAAGAGAGAGGCGAGGAATGAAGTTGTTGGAACCTTTACATTCCAAGCCTTGGTTGGAGGATTGCTTGTGAGCAGCTCAGTAATCTGCGCCTCTTCATTAGCAACATATGAGGCGACCAGGTGGTTGGCACCATTAACTGTTTCACCCTTTTTGAGAATGATCTGAATCTTCTGATCTTTATCGATGATGAGAGCAGATTCAACTTTGTTCTGAGAAATCTCTGCCAAGATGGTGGATGTATCCACCTGGGTGTAGGTGGCACCACTTCCCGAGATTCTTCCGAGTGCAACAACCAAAATGAGTGCAAGGACAATCCAAAAGAGTGGACCGCGCATCATCTTGCGCACTCGCTTACGAGGAATCTTTATCTTTTTATCTGCCATTGCTCTTCTCTGTTATCTACTCTCTTACTAACGGGGAACGGATAGGGTTAAGAATTTATTCCACTTCTTACGAGTAGACCTCTTTTGCCAAAATGCCAATGAAGTCCAAGTTGCGATACTTCTCGTCATAATCCAAGCCATATCCCACGACAAATTCATTAGGGATATCAAAGCCGACGTACTTCACATCTACCTCTACCTTTGCAGCATCTGGCTTACGAAGCATGGTGAGAATTTCAACGCTCTTAGTACCGCGTGATTGCAGATTTGATTTGAGCCAGGCAAGTGTTAATCCTGTGTCCACTATGTCTTCAATGATCAAAACATCGCGGCCCGAGATATCGCGATCTAAATCTTTGAGAATTCGAACAACACCGCTGGACTTCGTTCCTGAGCCGTAAGAGGTAACTGCCATCCAATCCATCTCAACATGACAGTTGAGCGAGCGCACAAAATCAGCCATGGTCATGACAGCGCCTTTAAGAATTCCGATAACTAATAAATTCTTCCCCGCATAATCTGCCTCAACTTGAAGGGCGATCTCTTTCAACCGCGCCTGAATCTCTGGGGCTGTGACAATGACGCGATCAATATCTGCGCCTGCGGTAGTTAAATCCACGATGCTCCTTTTATGAGTTTATGAAATCTGCTGCGAGAGCGAAAGTCTGCCCGAAATTCGGAGCACCTTCACACCACCCGGGAGGGAAATCTCCCCTTGACCGTGCCAATTCGTGATTAAGGCCTCAACTGGAGCGAGGTGATCTGCTCCCAAGGCGCCTAACGGAGCCCCAGCCTCGTAAATAGCCTGCCTCAGTACTCGGATTCGAACCGCCTTGGGCAACCCTTCCAAAAGGGAGATTGGGAGATCGCGGGGGTTCTGACCCTTGATGAACTCCTCAGCTAGAAGGTCTAAGGCGTCGGCATCTTCGCGCAAAATCCCGGCGCTGCGGGCCAAGGCATCGACAATTCCAGGTCCGAGATCTCTCTCCATCAAGGGCAAGATCTCTTTGCGGACGCGAACCCGGGCATAGGCCAACTGGGAATTGTGTGGATCATCCCAAGGGATGATGGAGTTCTCCTGACATGCAGCCTCAGTCGTAGCGCGATCAATAGCCAGAAGCGGGCGGATAAATTTTCCGTTGACCTCAGCGATTCCCGAGAGCGATCGCGTGCCAGATCCACGCGCTAAGCCGAGAAGTACAGACTCTGCTTGATCATTTTTAGTATGGGCCAAGAAGAAATAATCAGGTTGGTAACGAGCGATTGCTACATCGAATGCTGCATATCGGGCTCGGCGCGCAGAGCTCTCCATCCCATCTGTAACCTCAACATCAACAGGGACAATTTCAACCGTGCTAAACCCGCACTCCATTAATTGCCAGCGCGCTTTTGACGCTACCTCTGCCGAACCTTCTTGAAGTTGATGATCGATGATGATCGCAATTACTTCCACGCCAGCGCTTTTAGATTCGGCGAGAGTTCCGATCGCCAAAGCCATGGAATCAGCGCCACCAGATACGCCAATAAGAATTCGATGTGAAGCGCTCACTACCCATGGGCGAAGAGCGTGCCTGATTGCCAGGGTTGCTTTCATAGGCGAAGCCTAATTGTTAAACCCGACCACCTGAAGGCATCAATCCATTAACGCTGTACATGCTGGAGTAAATCAATCCGGTACGAGTTGAGTTCGCCTCCCACATCATGCCATTTCCAGCATAAATGGTGATGTGGTGAATATTCTGAACTGAGCCATCGTATGAATAGAAGAGGAGATCTCCAGGAATCAAATTTCCGAGTGGCACTCGTTGGGTATCTACAAA
>CANCUC010000030.1 GCA_947381255.1 Actinomycetota bacterium | reverse complement strand
AAGTACCAAGGGAACTTATGATCATTGATCAGAAGAACCATTGTTGCTCCACAAACACCGGATGCGAATCCAGCTGAGAGGTCAATTTCTCCGAGAAGGAGAACAAAGACCAATCCCATTGCAATAACTATTACTGGCGCCGCTTGGGTAAGCAGATTCGCCATATTTCTTGCTGTTAAGAAGAATTGAGATGAGAAGGTAAATACCAGTCCTAGTGAGATCAAGCCTAGGAAGGCAGGCAATGCGCCAATATCACCGGCTTTGAGTTTTGAGACATAATCAGAGAGCACGCTCTTGAGAGTGACCTCTTGGTTTGCGAGATTATCTGTGTTTACGCTCATACGTTGGTACCCACTACTCCTTCAGATTTTCCAGTGGTTATCAATTCAACAACTTGGCTTGCCTTTACATTCTTAGATTCAACTTGAGCCGCCATCGTTCCGAGATAAAGAGGAGCGATGTAGTCGGCAACTTCAAAGACATCGTTGAGGTTGTGGCTGATAAGAATTACAGCCAACCCATTGTCAGCTAGACGACGAACTAGTTTCAATACTTGTTCGGTTTGGGCGACGCCTAAGGCAGCAGTTGGTTCATCCAAGATAACCACTTTGGAGTTCCAGAGCACCGCACGAGCGATCGCGACTGTCTGGCGTTGTCCACCAGAGAGAGATGAGACGGTCTGACGAATCGATTTAACGGTTCTAACCGAGAGTCCGTCGAGTGTTTTTGCAGCCAAAGATTCCATATGTGTCTCATTGAGAACTACGCCGTTACGTTCTTCACGGCCAAGGAACATGTTTTGAACAATGTCGAGGTTGTCACAGAGGGCAAGGTCTTGATACACAACTTCGATTCCAAGATCAGTGGAATCGCGCGGTCCATGGATCTCAACCTTCTTGCCTTCGAAGAAGATATCACCAGACTCTGCGGTGTAGATGCCAGCAATACATTTGATGAGCGTGCTCTTACCCGCACCATTATCGCCAACAAGGGCGGTGACCTTTCCGGCATATGCATCGAAGTTCACATGCTTCAAAACGTGGACGGGGCCGAATGATTTATTGATGCCTCGCAGTGAAAGAATTGGTTCGCTCACTTGATACTCCTGTCGATAAAACTGGGAATGCGCGTAAGTTCTATTGCGCCACTATAACTAAAAAAACTAGGCCGGAGACTCTGTCTCCGGCCTAGTTTCACACTATTTGCTGCTTGAAACTAACTGCTTAAGAGGTGTGAACCTTACTTAACGCCGTTAGCTGCACAAGCTGCTGCACCAGCGATGTCGCAAATTTCTTTCGCTGTACGGAACTTGTCCTTAACAGTTACTTCGACATTCTTCTTGGTGATTGTTGTTGGGATCAAAAGTACTGACTTAACAACGCGTGTTCCGTCCTTGACGGTTCCGTTTGTCTTAGCAGCTGTTCCCTTAACCAATGAGATTGCAAGTGCTGCAGCGCCATTAGCTTCTTGTGAGATTGGCTTGTAAACGGTGTTTGAAAGGTCACCAGTCAAGATAGCTGCAAGTCCAGCAGGAGATGCATCTTGTCCTGATACGCAAGTCTTTCCGTTGAGGTTGTTCTTCTTAAGAACAGCAACAGCTGCAAGGCCAAGGCCTTCGTTAGCTGAAACTACAGCGTCAAGCTTTCCGCCTGCCTTTGTAAGCTGTTGTTCGAAGATTGTTCCGCCAAGGGTGTTATCCCAGTTAGCAACAGACTTGTCATCAACGAGAGTTCCACCGGTTGCCTTGAGGTAAGGACCAACGATTGAAGCGTAACCCTGCTTGAAGAGAGTTGCGTTGTTATCGGTTGGAGCACCGTTCAAGTAAACAACACGTGGCTTTGCAACCTTGTGTGCCTTGAGGCAAGCAACGATTCCCTTACCTTGTAGAACACCAACACCGACGTTGTCGAATGAAACGTAGTAGTTAGCTGATCCACCAAGTGTTAGGCGGTCGTAGTCGATTGTTGCAACGCCCTGCTTCTTTGCAGAAGCTTCTACAGCAGCTGCTGATGGAGAATCGAGGTTAACGAGAACGAGAACCTTTACACCCTCTGTAAGCATTGCTTGTGCGATTGTTGCAAACTTTGTCTTGTCGCCAAGAGCGTTTTGAATGTCATAAGTAACACCAGCAGCTTTGAATGCAGCTGCGAGTAGTGGACGATCATCTGTCTCCCAACGAGGAGATGATGCAGAGTCAGGAAGGATGACTCCAACTTGTGGACCTGCTGCGTGAACAGTTGTTGTTGCAACGAAACCAGTGAGTGCTAGTGACACTGCTGCAACTGCTGCCGCTAAACGACGATTTGTCATCTGTTGGTATACCTTTCGAAGGTTTTGAGTACGTGGTCAAACCTGCTTTGACCATGGGTAGTACTCGGTGGTAGCAAAGTAGCCGAAAAGGGATTTTTTTCCGATAGATGAGATGCGACAAATCGGACATTCCTCATAACAGTTTGGTAACGCACAATTCCTAATTTTTCATATAAAAGAGATGCGATTTAACCCTGAACTCTCAAAACGCTACCCTTGCCCAACATGGATACCGCGGAATCAAATAACTCGACAGCCGGTCAGGCAGCTCCGATCTCTGAGCAGGTGAGTGCCGCGATTCTTCGCGCGTTAACGCTCGCTGTTGCAACGCAAGAACTTCCATCCGGGTTAACTCTGCCTAGCCAGATCACCCTTGAGCGTCCGAAAAATCGCGACCATGGCGACTACGCAACCTCAGTTTCACTCTCGTTAGCCAAGCCTGCAGGCATGAATCCACGTGCGGTAGCGGAATTGCTTCGCACATATCTATTAGCAGATGTTGAAATCAAGGAATCTATCTCCGCCATCGATATTGCGGGACCAGGATTTCTCAATATCACCCTCGCCAGAGCTGGGCAGGGCAGCATCATCTCTGCCATCTTGAGCGAGGGCGAGAAATATGGCCACGGCAGCGCGCTTGCTGGCACATCTATCAACCTTGAATTCATTAGTGCTAATCCGACTGGACCACTTCACTTAGGCCACACCCGCTGGGCCGCGGTGGGTGATGCGCTCGGTCGAGTTCTCTCAGCTGCAGGAGCAAAGGTCACTCGCGAGTTCTATATCAACGACCGCGGAAATCAGATGGAGCTCTTTGGCGCATCAATTCGCGCTGCTGCTCAAGGCCTAGCTGTTCCCGAGGATGGCTACCACGGTGAGTACATCACTGACCTCGCTGCTCTCATCAAGGCAGAGCACCCAGAGTTCTTAGATCTACCTGAAGCACAAAGTTTCGATGCATTTCGTGATGCGGGTTACGCACTCCAACTTGCCGATCAGCAGAGAGTCCTTGCAAACTTTCGTACCAATTTTGATATCTGGTTCTCTGAAAAATCTCTCTATGAAAATGATTTCTTTAAACATTGCCTAGATCGCCTTAAAGAGCAGGGCCATGTATTTGAAGATGGTGGAGCAATCTGGCTTCGCACAACAGATTTCGGTGATGATAAAGATCGCGTCATGATTAAATCCGATGGCGCCTTTGCATACTTCGCTTCTGACTCCGCGTATTACATCAGCAAGAGAGAACGTGGTTTTGATGTTTGTATTTACATGCTTGGCGCGGATCACCATGGTTATGTACATCGTCTCAAGGCGATTGCTGCCTGCGCGGGTGATGACCCCTCCTACAACATTGATGTGCTCATCGGCCAGATGGTGAAGATCTTGGAGAATGGCGAAGAGTTAAAGCTCAGCAAGCGCGCTGGCACCATCATCACCCTGGAAGAGTTGGTTGAAAAAGTTGGAGTCGATGCCGCTCGCTACACCTTGATCCGCTACCCAGTCGATACTCCAATGGTGATGGATGTAGATGTACTACGCAGTCGCACTAACGAGAATCCCGTGTATTACGTTCAGTATGCCCATGCTCGTATCTGCGCGGTACTCCGCAATGCCACTGATTTAGGAATTGCATATGGCGCAGATCAGATTCATCCAGAATTGCTCGAAAATGAGCGTGAGAGGGAGCTGATTGGCGCCCTCGCCGAGTTCCCACGCGTTGTCGCTGGAGCGGCAGAATTACGTGAACCACACCGAATCGCTCGTTACGCCGAAGAGCTTGCCGGTATTTATCACCGTTTTTATGCAGATTGTCGCGTCCTTCCTCTGGGGGATGAACCAGCGACAGAGCTCCATAGCGCTCGCGCAACCCTCTGCAGCGCGACCGCAAGAGTCATCGCCAATTCGCTAGCCTTGCTTGGTGTCACCGCTCCAGAAAAGATGTAGTCATGAGCGCATTTGATCCTGCCGTTTTCTCAACCACCTCGCGCTTTGAATTAGATCACCTAACAATTGGGGGAGTGAGCGCTTCGGATCTCGCGGAGCAATTTGGAACACCTCTCTTTGTCGTTGATGAAGCAGATTTTAAATCCCGGGCTTTCTCATGGAAGAGCGCACTTGAAGAGTCCTTCGGCGAAAAATCAGGTTCGGTTTATTACGCGGCAAAATCTTTTCTTGCCAAAGAGATTGCCCGCTGGGTGGATGGCGTTGGAATTGGAATTGATGTGTGTACCGGCGGGGAACTTGCTGTTGCAATTGCGGTGAACTTTCCAGCATCAAGAATTGAGATGCATGGCAATAACAAATCCGAAGCGGAAATTCGTAGCGCAATTGAGTATGGCGTGCGCACCATCGTTGTAGATTCTTTCTTTGAAATTGAACGCGTGGCGCGAATCGCGAAAGAGCTTGTCAAGGTTCAAAAAGTTTTGATTCGAGTAACCCCTGGCGTTGAGGCTCACACCCACGAATTTATTTCGACAGCACATGAAGACGTGAAATTTGGATTTTCTCTCGCGAGTGGTGCCGCTTGGGATGCGATTAGCGCAATCCATGGCGAATCCTCTCTCGAACTCATTGGGCTGCACTCACATATCGGTTCTCAGATTTTTAAGAGCGAAGGATTTGCAGCGGCTGCACAGAAGTTGATTACTTTGCTTGCTCGTTATCGAGATACGTACGGCAAAGAGTTGCCTGAACTAGATCTCGGAGGGGGATATGGAATCGCGTATCTACCGGGTGAAGTAACGCTTAATCCACTGATGATCATGAATGAGCTCGCACAGATTGTAAAAGATGAGTGTGCGCAGAGCGGTTTATCGCTTCCGACAATCTCTATTGAGCCAGGCCGTGCGATTGTTGGCCCATCAACAACAACTTTGTATACCGTTGGAACGACGAAAGATGTTGAACTCGATGGCGGAACATCTCGCAAATATGTCTCAGTTGATGGCGGCATGAGTGACAACATCAGACCGGCCCTTTATGGAGCCGAGTATTTAGCTATCGTTGCTAATCGCCTGCCTTTGGGTCCAACTGCAAATAGTCGAGTCGTTGGAAAACATTGCGAAAGCGGGGACATCATCATCCGCGAAATCGCTCTCTCGGCCGATGTGCAGCCCGGGGATTTATTGGCGGTACCGGCCACCGGCGCGTACGGGTACAGCATGGCCTCCAATTACAACCACCTTCCACGCCCGGCTGTAATCGCCGTTATTGATGGATCTGCCCGATTAATCGTGCGACGCGAGCAGATCGCAGATTTATTGGCGCTTGAGATCTAGTTTTTTGAGATACTAAGCACCTTATCCATGGCAGAGAAGCTCATGGAATACGTTAATTAGAGGATGTGAAACGATGAGCAACGATCGCGTATTACGCGTCGGCTTGCTCGGCGCTGGAACGGTTGGCGCTGAAGTTGCCCGCCTTATGGTGGCAAACCAAGTTGACCTCGCCGCTCGCGCTGGCGTTGGCCTAGTCATTACCAAGATCGCCGTTCGAGATCTCACCACCCCTCGCCCCGGCATCGACCCATCAATCCTCACCACTGATTCAGATTCAATCGTCACCGATCCAGAGATTGATCTGGTCATCGAAGTGATGGGTGGAATCGAGCCAGCCCGTTCTTTAATTCTAAAAGCTATGACACATGGAAAAGCTGTAGTTACCGCTAATAAAGCGCTTCTTGCAAAGCATGGTGCAGAACTCTTCCATGCATCAGATCTCGCCGACGTGGATTTTTATTATGAAGCGGCCGTCGCAGGTGCAATTCCAATCTTGCGCCCGCTCGCAGAAAGTTTGGTCGGAGATCACGTCGAGCGCGTGATGGGAATTATCAACGGAACTACAAATTACATTTTGACCAAGATGCATGAAACTGGTGCCTCCTTCGAAGGCGCACTCCTTGAAGCCCAGGCTCTGGGTTATGCAGAGGCAGACCCAACGGCCGATGTAGATGGTTTTGATGCAGCAGCTAAGGCTGCGATCTTGGCGGGCCTCGCATTTCACACTCAAGTAACCGATGAAGACGTGTATCGCGAAGGTATTCGTGCGATCACCGCAGATGATGTTAGCGTCGCAAAGGCGATGGGCTTTGTTATTAAGTTGCTTGCAATCGCTGAAGCGAATGAACTCCATGGCAGTCAAGAGGAAACAATTTCAGTACGCGTTCACCCAACCATGATTCCAGTCACCCACCCATTGGCAGCCGTTCGCGAAGCCTTTAACGCCGTCTTCGTTAAGTGCGAATCTGCTGGAGAGCTGATGTTCTATGGCCGCGGCGCAGGGGGAACCCCAACTGCTTCGGCAATATTGGGAGATCTCGTTGCCGTAGCTCGTAACCGCAACGAAGGTAGCCTTGGACCAACTGAGACTGATTATGCCGATCTTGATATCGCGCCAATCGGCGTAAGTCGCACTCGTTACTTAATTCGAATGGATGTTGCTGACGTTCCTGGCGTACTTGCCTCGGTAGCTAGCACCGTTGCGAAGAATGATGTTTCGATTATGACGGTGCGCCAAGAAGGTCGCGGCGGAGATGCAGAACTCGTGGTTCTCACTCACATTGCGACCGAGTCATCGCTTGCAAATACCGTTAAAGATTTACGTGAACTAGAAGTCGTTCAGAAAGTCGTGAGTGTTATTCGCGTCGAAGGGTTGATTTAATGGGAATCTTTTCAAAGCCAACTACCGGTGCACATCAGTGGCGCGGTGTGATTGATGAATATCGCGATCGCTTACCTGTCTCTTCCAAGACTCCCGTGGTTTCACTCCGTGAGGGCGGAACTCCGCTCGTAGCCGCTTGTGTTCTCTCGGAGATGTTGGGCAATGAAATTTGGCTCAAAGTTGAAGGAGCAAATCCAACAGGTTCTTTTAAAGATCGTGGAATGACCATGGCGATCTCTAAGGCGGCTGAGGATGGCGCGAAGGCAGTTATCTGTGCCTCCACTGGAAACACCTCCGCTAGCGCCGCTGCGTACGCAACTAAAGCGGGAATGACTCCCGTGGTCCTCGTACCACAAGGAAAAATTGCAATGGGTAAGTTGGCGCAGGCGATTGCACACGGCGCCACACTGCTACAGGTAGATGGCAATTTTGATGATTGCTTAACACTTGCTCGCGATCTCGCAGGCACCTATCCAGTCGCGCTGGTTAACTCAGTCAACCCTTTTAGAATTGAAGGCCAGAAGACTGCATCTTTCGAGATCGTAGATATGTTAGGCGACGCTCCGGATTATCACGTTCTCCCCGTAGGCAATGCGGGAAACATCACCGCATATTGGAAAGGCTACAACGAGTATTACAGCGATCACATCGCTACCAAGTTGCCTCACATGTGGGGCTTCCAGGCAGCGGGTGCTGCTCCGATCGTTCGTGGAGAGATTGTTCAAAATCCAGAGACGATCGCAACAGCTATCCGCATCGGAAATCCTGCCTCATGGCAGCAAGCGATTGATGCCAGAGATAACTCAGGCGGAATTATCGATTCAGTAACTGATGAAGAGATTTTGAGCGCTTATCGTTTAGTTGCTGCAAAGGAAGGTGTCTTTGTAGAACCTTCTAGCGCCGCTGGAATCGCCGGTTTATTTAAGAAGAAGGATCAGGGGTTGCTGCCGAAGGGTAAGAAGATTGTTATTACCGTTACCGGCAATGGTTTGAAGGATGTCCAGTGGATTCTTGACGGCGCCGCTGCCCCAATTGTGATTCCTGTTGATGTTACGCGCGCTGCAGAAGCAATGGGTCTTAAGTAATGTCAGCAAACCGCCTC
>CANCUC010000029.1 GCA_947381255.1 Actinomycetota bacterium | reverse complement strand
GCGGCGCCAAGTGATCCAATAGCCAACACGCTTCCCAGTGCACCAAAAGCTCCAGCATCTCTATGGAAAATCTTGGTGGAGATAAGTGCAGTGAAGATTTGAAAGTTGAGCCCGAATGTCGAAGCAAAGAAAACAGTTGCAATGACTGCAACCAGATCTCCGCGACTTTTCACATATCGAATACCTTCCATAATCTTGCGCTCCTTATCATCCTTCGGCAGGCGATTGAGCTCCTCTGGTCGCATCAAGATCAGCGCAGTTACAACAAAGAGGAATGAGCCAGCGTTAAGGAGGAAGGAGGGTCCGGTATGAAAGTACTTAATCAAAATTCCAGAGACAGCCGGACCAACAAGTCGACCCAAGTTGAAATTTGCCGAATTGAGACTCACCGCGTTTGCAATATCTTTCTTTCCAACTAATTCGGAGGTGAATGCCTGACGCACTGGATTGTCTAGAGCGCCAAAGACCCCCAAAGTAAATGCAAGTATGAAGACTTCGAGGATGGTGACTTTGTGAGCGATGATGAGCCATCCCAAGATTCCTGCTGTTACACCGCCACCCGCATTTGTAAATATCAAGAGTTTGCGTTTGTCTAGACGGTCGGCAAGCGAACCTGCATACAAACTGAAGAGCAACATAGGGAGAAACTGCAACCCAGTTACGATTCCTAGAGCGGACCCACCCTTGTGGAGATCGGTTACAACCAGCCAATCTTGCGCCACGCGTTGAGCCCAGGTGCCGATATTTGAAACCATATTTGCGGCGAAGAAGATTCTGAAATTGCGGTGTTTGAAGGAGCGAAGCGATCCTTCAGTGGATGACATAAGGCAAGTCTACAAGCCCTCGGTAATTGCATAGGAAGTATGCTCGCCTAGTGAGACAAACACTCCCCATCGTGATCGCGGGTACATCAGCCTGGTTCGTCGCCCTCGTCATTGAGCTGGCGATAAATGCACAGAGCTCTTCTAT
Organism: Actinomycetota bacterium; assembly: GCA_947381255.1. Lineage (GTDB taxonomy): Bacteria > Actinomycetota > Actinomycetes > Nanopelagicales > Nanopelagicaceae > PALSA-747. The sequence continues at coordinate 7,308 of CANCUC010000029.1, read as the reverse complement.
CTACATATCACTCGTTGGAATCGGACTCGGCTTGATGGGAACTGGTTACATTCTTCGCGGAATGCGCCGCGCAAGAAAGCGGAAGTAAGGGCTTATTAGCCCTCGATCTGCCCAGCAATTCCACGAAGAACTTTTCCAAGACGCTCAGCCTCGACTGCAGTCGGATAACGACCATGGCGCAAACCATTTCCAACCTTGTCTAACATCTTGATGCTATCTTCAATGATTGTTGCCAAATCATCTGCGTTGATTCGGGTATTGGCTACGACAGATGCCGGCTCTTCAATAATTCGAACTGAGAGCGCCTGTGGGCCACGACGGCCTTCTGCTACACCGAACTCAAGCTTGGTTCCAGGCTTAACGCTTGGGGTTCCTGTTGGAAGTGCGGAGGCGGCGAGGTAAACATCCTCTCCCTCCTCAGATGAGATGAAACCAAATCCCTTTTCGAGGCTAAACCACTTAACGCGACCAATAGGCATTGGCTTCTCCCTTCTCAATAATCTGCTTAGTTTAACGGATTTAGTGCGATAGCCGCACTGAGTTGATCTACTCGGGAACGATGAGGGCTTGAGAATGTGCACCACAGCCGTGATCGACTGAGACCACACGGGCATCTTCCGGTGAGAGCGCATTTGCGCAGACTCCAAAAGCCGAGCGCAGAGAGCCGGCAATCGGAATAAAGAAGCCACAGCTATTACATGGCATTGGGGCATATTGTGCAATCGGAGTATTCGGTCCGCGATCACTCTCATACCAACGCTTACTCGCCGCGTCGCGTCCCACAATCGAAAGAACCCGAGCGCGACCTAGACCAAATTCAAATTGTTCGAAGAGCTCTAACTCATCATCTCCGGGAAGGGCATCGCTAACTGGAACGAGGCGAAGATCATCGGCAGAGGTTGGAACGATATCTCCAACGCCGACATCACCTGGTTCGATACGTTCCTTATATGGAACCCACTCTGGTGCAAGAAGTGCCTGCGCTCCTGGAAGTAGGACAACATCTGCGATTGTGGCTGGGGCATCTTCATCTACCTTTATGACTGTTACGGCCCAGCGCCATCCGGAGTATCCAGGTAGGACTGACTCAAAGAGGTAGGAGGCAATTCGCTCATCCTCTTGATCAATCGCGACTAATTCGCCGACGAATTTTGCATCGCCGGAATCTTCGATCGCAGCCAAGCGAGCGATTTCTAGCGCATTGAATCTATCGGTCATAGCGTAAGGGTAATGCGAAACGGCCCCCCAAGAAAATTGGGAGGCCGTTCTAAGCGTTAATTAACTACTAGAAGTCCATATCAGCTGCTGGATTGTTAACTCCAACTGCCGCTGGCTCTGGCTTATCGGTTACAACTGCTTCAGTAGTGATGAATAGGGCTGCGATAGAGGCCGCATTCTGAAGAGCTGAACGTGTGACCTTTGCTGGATCAATGATTCCGGCTTTGATCATATCCACGTATTCACCGGTTGCTGCATTCAATCCGAAGCCTGACTCCAGGTGACGAACCTTCTCAACAACTACTCCACCCTCAAGACCTGCGTTGATAGCGATCTGCTTAAGAGGAGCTTCAATTCCGAACTCAACGATGCGAGCACCGGTTGCCTCATCACCCTCAAGCTTCAAGTTAGCGAGTGCAATCTTTCCAGCCTGCAAGAGTGCAACGCCGCCGCCGGCAACGATTCCCTCTTCAACTGCAGCTTTAGCATTTCGCACTGCATCTTCAATGCGGTGCTTGCGCTCTTTGAGCTCAACTTCGGTAGCTGCTCCAGCCTTAATGACTGCAACTCCACCAGCAAGCTTTGCCAAACGCTCCTGCAACTTTTCGCGATCGTAATCTGAATCGCTCTTCTCAATCTCTGCGCGAATCTGATTGACGCGACCCTTGATCTGCTCTGCATCGCCAAGACCTTCAACAATAGTTGTCTCTTCCTTTGCGATAACTACCTTGCGAGCGCGACCAAGAAGTTCCATGGTTGCTGCTTCAAGCTTGAGACCGACTTCTTCAGAGATGACTGTTCCACCTGTGAGGAGAGCAATATCTTGCAACATCGCCTTGCGACGATCTCCGAAACCTGGAGCCTTAACAGCAGCAGAGCGGAAGGTTCCACGAATCTTGTTAACGACGAGAGTCGCTAGTGCTTCTCCCTCAACATCTTCAGCAAGGATCAAAAGTGGCTTTCCAGATTGCATGACCTTCTCAAGAATTGGAAGCAAATCTTTGATATTTGAAATCTTTGAGTTTGCGATCAAGATATATGGATCTTCAAGAACTGCTTCCATGCGATCTGAATCAGTTGTGAAGTATGGAGAGATGTAACCCTTATCAAAGCGCATTCCTTCGGTGAGCTCGAGCTCTAATCCAAAGGTGTTGCTCTCTTCGACAGTGATTACGCCTTCCTTGCCGACCTTATCCATCGCCTCAGCGATCATCTCACCGATTGTTGTATCAGCAGCAGAGATAGATGCAGTTGCAGCAATCTGCTCCTTGGTATCAACATTCTTAGCCATCTTGCTTAGCTCGGCAGAGATTGCTTCGACTGCCTTCTCAATACCGCGCTTAAGTGCCATTGGATTTGAACCTGCAGCAACGTTACGAAGTCCTTCGCGAACGAGTGCCTGAGCCAAGACGGTAGCGGTAGTGGTTCCATCGCCAGCTACATCGTCAGTCTTCTTTGCAACTTCCTTGACCAGCTCTGCGCCGATCTTCTCCCATGGATCATCGAGATCAATCTCCTTAGCGATGGAAACACCATCGTTTGTGATTGTTGGAGCGCCCCACTTCTTCTCCAAAACAACGTTACGACCGCGAGGTCCAAGGGTTACTTTTACGGCGTCGGCGAGCGCATTCATTCCTCGCTCCAAGCCGCGGCGTGCCTCTTCGTTGAAGGCGATCATCTTTGCCATGTCTGTTATCTCCCTTTAAGAATCTTTATCACTCACCCCTGGTGAGTGCTAACCAAACTCTAGCGAAAGGCGCAAAAGCCTTCCAATCCAAAGCCCAGGGGGTTAGAGCCAGGTTGGCTGAGTGAGCGGAACGGTGGATAAAGTTGGAAAACCCACCTGGCTGGGGGCAATTCCCCCGCTTACGGCGAGGGAGGTCATGGCTGCAACCATCGCCCCGTTATCGGTACAAAGGGCGACTGGTGGGGTGCGAAGTTCGACCCCGGCTACCCGACAGCGTTCTGCCGCAACCATGCGCAGGCGAGAGTTCGCTGCCACACCGCCGGCAACTATCAGGGCCTCGATTCCAGTCTCCCGGCAGGCCCGAAGCGCCTTCTCCAAGAGCACATCGACAATCGCCTCTTGGAAGGAGGCAGCCACATCCGCTTTATGGGCCAGAGGAGTCTCTTTTAAATACCTGGCGACCGCAGTCTTAAGACCGCTAAATGAGAAGTTGTATTCAGAGTTTGCAAGGCCGCGAGGGAATTCGATAGCGGTCGCATTGCCCTCTCGCGCTAGTCGATCTATTGCAGGTCCGCCAGGAAAGTCGAGTTCCAAAATTCGTGCGATCTTGTCGAAGGCTTCGCCTGCGGCGTCGTCGATGGTTTCGCCAAGTACTTGAACAGATCTCGCCATATCGCTCATTTGAATAATTGAGCTATGTCCTCCGCTCACCAGCAAACCAATCGCGGGAGTGAGCGCCCTAGATTCATCGAGCGCATCAACTGCCAAGTGTGAAGAGAGATGGTTAACACCGTAAAGCGGTTTATCGAGCGCAAGAGATAAACCGTGCGCGGCGCTGGTTCCAACCAAAAGCGCACCAATCAATCCTGGCCCAGCAGTCACTCCAATCGCGTCAAGGTCGTTGAGTGAAACACCTGCAACTTTGAGTGCCTCATTGATAACTGAAGGCATCGCTTCTAAATGAGCGCGGCTCGCAATCTCAGGTACTACTCCCCCAAACCTGGCATGTTCTTCAACGCTCGATGCGATGACGTTGGCAAGTAAAGTCCTGCCACGAACAATTCCGACGGCTGTCTCATCGCACGATGTTTCGATTCCGAGTACAAGAGGTTGGCTCATCATTTGCCCAACTCTTTTCGCATGACTACCGCGGTAATACCTGGACCGTAGTAATCAAGGCGCTCTGAGATCTTTCGAAATCCATTAGCGAGGTAGAGCGGTTCGGCCTCCACATTTCCAACGCGCATTTCAAGCATCATGGCTTCCACTTTTTGATTGCGCGACCAATCCACCATCCGCTTGAGGAATTCGCGAGCAATTCCCCGCCTACGGAAATTCGGAGCAACTGTTAACGTCAGGATGTCTGTGACATCACCCGCAACCATGATTCCGGCATAACCCACCACTTTGCCCTCAAACTCCGCAATCAAGTACTGCCTAGATTTGCTGGCGAATTCCTCTTTAAATTGCTCCATGCTCCAAGGATCATCCAGGTAGACGCTTCTCTCCAGAGCGTAAATATCAATCAGGTCAATCTGAGTCCACGGGCGAAACTTGATCCCTTTCGGCGCCGGATATGCATCAGGTTTACGAATATAGATTGGCTCGGTGATTGAAATTTCATCCCGAGCTAATTCCGCGATTGCCTCAACCGTGGGTGGCTCGTAAAAAATAGGGAGTGAGAACTCGGCAAGCTCTTCGCGCTGCAAAGTTCGAGCCGGCGCAAATAATTTTCCGTCGAGATAATGCTCGCAGAAGAACTCGCGGCGCCTAGCATCAATCGCCACAATGAACTCTGATTCAGCATGCACTCTTGCCATAGCAGCAAGAGAAGAGACTCCAATCCAGGGAATATTTCTCGCGCTAGCGAATGCCTGCCCGAAGGCGATGCCGACTCTCAGGCCAGTGAATGGCCCAGGACCCATTGCAATTGCGACTCTATCGATTCGTGGTTTGTAATCAAGTAACTTTGCGACGAGTTTTGGCAACACCTCACCATGCGCCAGTGGATCGTCGTGAAAGAATTCAAAGAGAAGACCGTTTTCATCTACCAGACCGACGCTGGTGCGATCGGTTGAGGTGTCTATAACAAGTATCGAATTCACGCCTCTAACCCATCAATTCTCACAGTGCGTTCATCCTCAGTAACTCCAAATTCAATATCGATAGAGATATAAGAGTCGACGAGACGCTTAACGAAATCCCCACCCCACTCGATGACCGTAATCGATTGCGGAATGCGGCTCTCTAAATCAAGATCATCAAAGAGCGCTAGCTCATTTCCAATTAGCCGGTAAGCATCGACATGTACAAGTGGAATGCGACCGGGATAAATCTTTGAGATTACGAAGGTTGGTGAAGTGACACCTTCAATTCCCAAGGCCCGTCCCAACCCTCTTGTAAATGTAGTTTTTCCCGCTCCAAGTTCCCCGCGTAAAACGATAAGGTCCCCGGCCTTTAGGTTTGAGCCAATTTCGGCCCCCAACTTTTCCATCTGTGCAGCGGAGTTAATAGTGCGCACCGTGGAGGACATACCCCTAGGTTAATAGAAAAGGGGCTCTGCGATTTCTCGCAGAGCCCCTCAACGCCTAACTTTTGATGGTTTTAGTCAGCGGCGTAGAACTTTGGAAGTGCAGGTGCGAATTGCAGATCTCTTGTAGTTCCACCCATCTTGCGGACTGTCGTGTACAACTTTCCACCAGCCAAGTTGTGACCGGTTGAAGAGGCATAAGCCAACAAGTCGGCAACGGCGATGTACTGCTTCACATTGAAGTTGCAGTGGTTGGTTCCATTTGCCGCTGGGGTTGTGGTGATTGGAGCACCCTTCGCATCAAATGTTGTGTAATGAGCTGGCGTCGTTCCAAAGAGAGCGACGAGATCGTACGCAGGACGGCCCTGGCCCAAGGTGGCTTGACGTTGAGTCTCCCATTGCTTGGCATATTGCTGAGCCATGTAGGTGAGATCACCGGCTGGCGTTACAGGATCTGCAACTCCAGTCATTGCAACAGTTGGAACTGAAATCTTGCCAGTCCATTGTGCAAGTGAACGCATCTTCGCGAGAGCAGCTGGGTTAGCGGTTGCACGAGGTGCTTGAGCTAGGTAACCCAAGAGTCCAGCTGTCGCTGTTCCACCACTCAACGCTGCATTAAATACAGTCGCTTCTGATGCAACGCGGGTGGCGTAATCAGTCTTTGTATTATCAAAGATTGCGCCTCCTGATTGCTGCTCGACATCGTATGTAACGAGTACTGCGAGAGCAGCAGCAGTTGCGCCATTCTCAAGAATTGCAAGAGCTGGGCTAGCAGCTGCTGCAAATGAGGTGTACGCAGAACTGTTTACAGAACCAGGACCGGTTGTTGAATCAAAGTGAGCACTTTGAGTTGGTAGACCAGCCATGAGACCAAGCAGTAGTAGCGCTGAACGGCTTGGGACCTGATCTAACCCAACTGCATGAATCGCAGCTGGTGTTGTGTCAGGCCATGCGCCAGAGGCGATAGTTGCTTGAAGCTTTCCAAGAACGGTAAAGACTTTTCCAAGATCGCCCATCGCTTCTGCATATCCTGCAGCGCCAGCTGAGTAGTTACCAGCCTTAATGGATGGATCAAAGAAGGTCTTAAGACCCCAGAGGAAATCTCCAGCCATTTGAAGTTCTGCTTCAACTGAAGGTGACGCTACGCAGAGTGGGCCAGCGGCTGAGAGTGCTGCAGCATCCTTCTCTGCAAGTGTTTGCGTAATAAATCCACCGAGTGATGCACCCCAGGCAATTACATGCTTGGTGGTTGTGAATTTAGATTCGAAAGTGGTGATCAACTCTTCATCAGTTGCAACGCCAGAATCAGCGTTCCAACCCTGTCGAGCAAATCCAGAACCCATCACGGCGAATCCCTTACCAAGCAAGTACTTGATAACAGATGTATCTCCACCAGGAACTGGTCCAGGCTCTGGAGTATTGACCACTGTGTATCCACCGATGGCTGGAATAGCAGCAGGAATGGCTACGTTGTAGCGATATCCATGTGACCAGAGGTAGACAGTTCCATTGAAGTTCGCAGGAACTTGCATCACATATGGTGCTCCATCGCTGGTAGCACCAATACATGATTGAACAGGGAACTTGCCATCACACAAAGGTGCAGCAGAAGCGGATGATGGAATTGCCACCAATCCTGTGAGTACCAAAACGGCGCTTGCCAATACTGCGGTGCGCTTCATAGTAAGTAGATTTTTCATTAGTTGTTTGGCAATCCCTTCGCTGGCATGGCTGGACGTTTGCTCACGGTCTGAGTAACTGCTCCGGTACCTGAGTCGGTTGTGTAAAGCGTGTAGGCGCCACCGATTGGCTTAATTGCACCTGTTGGACCATATGTTCCAAACCAGTAGCCGTTATAACCGACGTGACTTGT
>CANCUC010000028.1 GCA_947381255.1 Actinomycetota bacterium | reverse complement strand
CTTAAAGATAAGAACCCCGCTAAGTACTACATCTCTGAAGAGAACTTTGTCGCTGCTTATAAGAATCACAGCACCTTTTCATTTGTTGTAACGGGTGAACCGTTCTATGGACATCTTTATGGCGAAGGTGCATATCTAGATCCACGTTGCAGCGACATTGCAGCGACTCCCCTTAACTCACTAAATAATCCAGAGTTCTCAATACGAGGCGGGGGCTTCCAATTTTGGGAAGCGACAACTGCTCCACACGCTTCTCACATCGAACTTCTTACAGATGCAGTCGAGATCAACTCAATAATTGATGAGCATGCATCGGACTCTTCAGTCCGACCCGGAGATCCTGAAGTAATTTTCTGGGGCGGTCTGCGAAATGAAGAGGGTCAACTTACTGCGGCAGCCGTAATAGTTAAATGGCAATCAGGTTTTCATGTGATGGCATCGGTCGTGACCAGAAGTGAAGAGCGCGGTAAGGGATATGCAACAAAGCTTTCTCAAGGAATTTTGTCGCACGCACACTCACTGGGAATAGATCTCGTAGGTTTAGGAGTTCGTCCAACAAATTTCGCCGCACAGAGAGCTTATGAGAAGGCGGGCTTTACGATGATTGGTGAGTTTACAAACTACTCTCGAGGGTAATCAGAGAGATCTCTGGCGGAGATGCCACGCGAATGCGCGCAAAGGGGGATGTGCCCATACCCGCTGAAACGTTGAGCCAAGGTTCACCTTTTACACGCGAAACTCCGCGGGCTCGCCAATTGGGTAAGTCGCAATTTGTTGTGAGCGCTTTTGAGCCACCTGGCCACGGAAGCCTGACCTGACCTCCATGTGTATGCCCGGCGAAAATTAAGTCGAGGTTATCGTTACTCATCGATTCAATAATTCGTAGGTACGGGGCGTGTGTAACTCCAACCGCGAGATCGCAATCTTCCGGCGTGCCCGCTACGAGAGAATAGTTATCGCGTTCAAGATGGGCATCATCTGTTCCGCGAAATTCAATGGTCGTTCCTTTTACCTTCAAAGTTGCTCGCTGGTGATTGAGATCTTTCCAACCACGCACGGTCAGGCCACTACGTAGATCTTCCACCGGAAGTAAATCTCCCAAGATTCGCTTTCCGTGATCGCGTAATAAGTAGGTAAATGGATTCTTAGGCTTAGGTGCGTAGTAATCGTTAGAGCCAAAGACGAAGAGACCGGGAAGTTGAAGGAGTGAATCGAGGGCGTCTAGTGCAACCGGTACAGCCTCTTTATCAGCCAAGAAATCACCGGTACTAATCACCAGGTCGGGCTTGAGCGCCGCAAAGCTCTTGATATCTCGAATCTCGGTAGAGCGCTTAGGCGTGAGGTGCAAATCTGAAAAGTGCAGCACGCGAATTGGCTCATGTCCCGCAGGAAGAACTGGGAGAGATGCTTCCCGTAGTCGATAGCTCATAGGCATGAGAAGATACCCCTATGGGACTCAAAGAGATACTGCAGCACGATCTCACAGAGGCGATTCGCTCTCGCGACGAACTCAAATCCGGAACGATCCGCATGGTTTTAACCGCGATAACCAATGAAGAGGTATCAGGCAAAGAGGCTCGTACCCTCTCAGAGCCAGAGTTAATCACCGTACTCTCTCGAGAGGCGAAGAAGCGCCGGGAAGCTGCAGAAGCATTCGCTGAAGGTGGACGTCCCGACCGCGCAGAGCGTGAGAAACTCGAAGGCGAATTCATCATTACATATTTACCTGCACAACTTTCAGAGGCAGAGATCAAAGAATTAATTAGCGCTGCCATCGCTGAAACTGGCGCAACTGGTCCCGCAGGTATGGGTCAGGTAATGAAGATTATTTCTCCAAAGATTGCTGGCAAGGCCGATGGTGGCACCGTATCTGCGTTGGTGAAAGCCGCGCTCACAGGAGGTAACTAATGACCAAGTTTGAATATGTAACAGTCCCGCTACTTACTCACGCAACTAAGCAGATCCTTGATAACTGGGGTTCTGAAGGGTGGGAGTTAGTACAAGTAATTCCTGCACCAGGTGGCGGAGATAATTTAGTTGCTTATATGAAAAGGGTGGTTGCATAAATGGATGTTCGCGCAAAACTCGCTGAACTCAATCTGACACTTCCAGTGGCTGCTCTACCTGTTGCCGCGTACGTCCCAGCAGTTCGTACCGGAAACTTGGTCTTCACCGCCGGACAACTTCCACTCCTAGACGGACAGATTCCATTCATTGGAAAAGTAGGTGGAGAAGTAACTCCCGAGCAGGCTAAAGAGATGGCTCAACTCTGCATCCTTAATGCGCTGGCTGCAGTTGAGTTAGTTGCTCCAGTTGATTCCATCGTGAAGGTCGTTCGTGTAGTTGGCTACGTAAACGGAGTTCCAGGATTTATCGCCGCACCGGGCGTAGTTAACGGCGCATCAGAAGTTCTGATCCACATCTTTGGCGATGCCAATGGCAAGCACGCCCGCAGCGCATTCGGCGTTGCCGAACTGCCTCTCAACGCCCCAGTCGAGATCGAATTGACGGTCGAAGTAGCTTAAAACCGCTCCACGAGAGCCTTCGAGTAGATGTCCTATCTACTCATTGTTAGACTCTTTATATGATTCTTCGACGCTCTCTTTTGGCATGCTCAGTTCTAGCTCTCTCTATGGCCTCATTGGTTCCGGTTCATGCCGACCAGTCGAGCCAATCAAATGAGGGGGGCAAGAGCAGTGAGAACTTCCAGTACACCGGAATTCGCTCAAATGGATTCCCGATCCGCAACTGGCAAGATCTCGTAAAGGGCGGCTCTTCAGCTGCCACCACCTCATCGCCAAGCACGAATAGCGATCAAGACAATAGCGACACCACATGGTTGCGCGGACTCGCCGCTTCACTCAACCAAGGTGGAGCTACCGCGAAATATGTCGTTGGAGGCGCAGCTGCTGCTCCGATCACCTGTCACGGAACATGCATCACCATGACTGGATCGATTTCATTGATCCCTGTGTGGGTTGGCGCATGGGCACCGGCAGATATCACGACCTGGAATTCAATCCTTGGAAATATCGTGACCTCACTCGGAAGCGGAGTTTCAAATCCAATCTCTGCAGCGGGTCACGTCTTAAACACAAACTCTCTTTACTTCACCACCAAGGCGAAGGCCGTTCCTTCACTTCGTTGGGTGACAAACACCGCGGTAACTGCGCCAACTGCAACATCTGTCAGTGATGCAAATGTAGCTACCGATATCAACTCCTTTATCTCCACCCACCCAACCATCGTTCCTGCAGGCACTTCACCGATCTACATCTATATCGGCGCAAAGACCACCCGCCTCACGAGTGGATTTGGAACTAAATACTGTGGCTGGCACACATATGGAACAACTTCATCCTTGAAGAATGTTCAGTACATCGCCATTCAAGATTTCACATCTACCTATTACAACGCTTGTTCAGCGCAACTTGTATCTCCAAATAACAGCGTCTCACTTGACGCAATGGCCAGCGTTCTTACCCATGAGATCGATGAAACAATTACAGATCCATTCCTCAACGCTTGGTATGACTCAGTTGGTTCAGAGAATGCTGACAAGTGCGCATGGACCTTTGGAACCACATCAACAGTCGGAACTGCCAAGTACAACGTGACCCTAGGATCAATTAAGTACTTGATTCAGCAGAACTGGTTGGCAAATAATTTGGTTACAGCGACCGGATTGGCAACAGGAGCAGCCTGCTCAATCACAGGCTGATTAATAGAAGAAGAAGTTAGCGACCGCGCTTTGTAATTCGTTCAACATCTGTAACGAGTACAGCGCGCGGTTCAAGCTTTACCCAACCGCGTGCAGCGAAGTCAGCTAGCGCTTTATTTACAGTTTCTCGTGATGCGCCAACGAGTTGTGCCAATTCTTCTTGAGTGAGATCGTGATTAACGTGTAATCCATCATCCTTCTGCACTCCAAAGCGTTCTCCAAGATCCATGATTGCCTTCGCAACGCGTCCTGGGACATCTGCAAAGACTAGATCTGCCAAAATTTCATTTGACTTACGTAAGCGTTGAGCCAAACGACGAAGAAGTTCTAGCGAAGTTTGTGGGTTTGAAGTTACTAACCCAATAACGGCTTCATGTGCGAGTGAAACTAACTTTGCATCTGTTACTGCAGTCGCAGTGGATGTGCGGGGCTCTGGATCAAAGAGTGAAAGTTCTCCAAACATTTCGCCAGGTCCAAGAATTGAAAGTAAATTTTCGCGGCCATCAGCGCTTGTGGTACCCAGCTTGATCTTGCCGTGTACGACTACGTAAAGGCGATCGCCATCTTGTCCCTCTTTAAAGAGGACCTGTCCCTTATTGAGTTTGAGCGCAACCATCGATTGGCGCAATTCATGCGCAGCTTCATCGTCAAGGGCGCTAAATAGTGGGGCTTTGCGGATGATGAGATCGTCATCTTTTTGGGTCACAAGCAGACCCTACAACCTCAAATGCCAAGGCTCCAACCCGCTGAACTTTCACTTTCCCGTAGGCTTTAGAGGTGCGCGAAACCTTAGATCAACAGCGCCAAGAGGCGCGCGCCATCTATCGAGCCCTGACAAAGCGATATCCGGATGTGGAATGTGAACTCGATTTCAAGACGCCATTCCAATTACTGGTCGCGACAGTTCTCTCTGCGCAGTGCACCGATAAGCGAGTTAATCAGGTAACTCCACTACTCTTTAAAAAATATGGAACGCCGCGAAAGATGGCAGGTGCCGCGCAACTGGAGTTAGAAGAGATCATCCATCCCCTCGGTTTCTTTCGAACGAAATCGGCAAATATCAAAGCGCTCAGTGAACGTTTGGTGACTGAGTACAGCTCACAGGTTCCAGCCGATCTAGAAGAATTGATAACTCTTCCTGGCGTTGGGAGAAAAACCGCAAATGTAGTTCTGGGTCACGCTTTCGGAATTCCAGGTATCACCGTCGATACTCACTTTGGAAGATTAAGTAGGAGATTTGGCTGGAGCGAATCAGAGGATCCAGTTGTCGTTGAGCGCGAAGTGGGTGAATTAATTACTGAAAAAGAGTGGACCAATCTCTCACAGCGATTGATTTGGCATGGTCGTCGCATCTGTCACTCACGGAAACCCGCTTGCGGAGCATGTCCTCTTGCCAAACTCTGTCCCTCATATGGGATTGGTGAAATGGATAAGATGAAGGCTCTGCAATTAGTTAAGGGAGATGAGGATTTTAGGTGAAGCGCAATCTTCCGCTTATCTTTATTACTCTCTTTGCTCTTCTCTCTCCCAATGCTGCTCATGCATCCTCCGGCGCAGTCGCAAGTTGTTCCTCGATCACAACAAATAAAACGATAACCAAAGGAATCTCTCTGCCTTGCCTAGATAACAAATCAAAGGTGATCTATCAAAGCATTAAGGGACCAGTTGTCGTCAACGTTTTTGGCTCGTGGTGTGAACCGTGTAATCAAGAGATCCCGCACTTTCTGGATCTGCAGGCGCTGCACAAGGTGGCCATTATCGGGATTGATGTGGAAGAGCGAAATATGCAAGCGGGTAGGGATTTCGTACTCAAGAAGAAGATGACCTGGCCAATTCTCTTTGATGTGACAAGCGTGACCAGAGGTATCTTCGGCTTGGGAGTTCCGGTCACCTGGTTCATCGATGCTCAAGGAAAAGTTGTTTACAAGCAGATCGGTCTCATCACCTCAACAGCTCAATTGAAATCTGAGGTTACAAAATATCTCAAGGTGAAGCTATGAAGAATTGGGTCGATCTAGTTTTTATCGTTGTAGCCCTGTTTGGCTTCATTCAAGGTTATAAAGCCGGTTTTCTCTCCACAATCTTCAGCGTGCTGGGTTATATCGGCGGGGGACTTGCCGGGCTGGCACTTGGCCTGCACTACTTTCACTCCCACGGGGTTTCAAAATTCTTCTACCTCTTCTTCGCAGTCACTATCACCTCGGCGATTGGTGAGGCACTCCTCGGAAGGATTGGGAAACTCTTTCACTCCAAGGTTCTCTTCGGACCATTTAAGTGGCTGGACTCTCTTCTCGGCGCCGCTTTCTCACTCGTGCGGGCACTCGTTGGTCTGCTGATCTTCGCCCACCTCTTGCTCATAACTCCGTGGGGTTGGGCGCACTCCAATATTCCAAAGAGCCAGATCTATCAGAAGTTAAATGAAGCAGCTCCCTCGATCATCACCGATCTCACCAAACGGGCGCAGCAGCAACTTCACTAAAGTTTCGAGATTCTGAACTTTCTCTCAGGTATGAGTCAGAAAGTTCTCAGCCTCAAACCCTACGATTCTCTTATGAAAAGAAAAGCCCTAGCCAGCGTTGTCGCGGTTCTTCTGATTTCTGCAATCTCCGGGACGGGTGCGCAAGCAGCAACGAAGGTGACAGCTGGCGGGCTTTGTACCAAGGCGGCATCAACCACAAAAATCTCTGGAAAGTCATATACCTGTACCAAGGTACTGAGCGGCAAGTTGGTCTGGGTAGCAACAACCGCTGCAGGAGCTAAGCCCCAAATTTCAGGTGGAGCTCGTGGTGATGGCGGGGGAATTAATGATGATGGAGTTCGCAAGGGCACACATGCATCAAAAACAATCCATACGACTCCGGAAGCAGAAGGCGCTGACGACTAATTAATCTTCCGATTTACCGCTCTGCAAACCTTCACCTATTAACTTCATAACATTTGGATCGGCGAGTGTTGTCGAATCTCCAACAGCTCGATTCTCCGCAACGTCACGGAGCAAGCGACGCATAATCTTTCCACTGCGAGTCTTTGGTAATTCATTCACGACAAGAATCTGCTTTGGTCTTGCAATCGCACCAATTTCTTTGGTGACATGCGCCTTCAAATCCTTAATTAACTCTTCGCCACTCTCACTTGGAATTCCTCCACGCAAAATTACGAAGGCAACAATCGCCTGACCCGTCATTGCATCGTTTGCGCCTACAACAGCAGCCTCTGCAACGTTGTGGTGTGAAACAAGCGATGATTCAACTTCTGTCGTTGAGATGCGGTGACCTGAAACATTCATAACATCATCAACGCGACCTAGCAGCCAAATTGCGCCGTCATCATCTAACTTCGCGCCATCACCAGCGAAATACTTTCCAGGAAACCGCGACCAATACGTCTCTTGATAACGCTCGGGTTCACCCCATACTCCACGTAACATGGAAGGCCATGGTTCTGTGAGTACTAGATAACCACCTTGGCCATTTGAAACTTCGCGGCCCTCATCATCTAAAACTTTGGCGCTAATTCCAGGAAGCGCTGCCATCGCAGAACCAGGCTTGGTCGCTGTAACACCAGGAAGTGGCGAAATCATTAGCCCGCCGGTTTCTGTCTGCCACCAGGTGTCAACTATCGGACATTGATCTCCACCGATAACTTCGCGGTACCACATCCACGCCTCTGGATTAATTGGTTCACCAACTGAACCAAGGAGACGAAGTGAGGTTAAATCACTATCTGCAGGGAACTCTTCACCCCATTTCATCCAGGTACGAATCAGAGTTGGAGCGGTGTAGAGAATAGAAACTCTATATTTTTCAATAAGTTGGAAGAGACGATGCTTGGTTGGAGAGTCTGGCGTTCCCTCGTACATAACCTGTGTTGCACCATTAATCATTGGACCGTAGACAACATATGAGTGTCCAGTGATCCAACCGATATCGGCCGTACACCAATAGACATCACTCTCTGGTTTTAAATCAAAGACCGCGCGATGTGTGTAAGAAGTTTGAGTGAGGTAACCACCAGTTGTATGAAAAATTCCCTTTGGTTTTGCAGTTGTGCCAGAGGTATACAAGATGAAGAGAATCTGTTCGGAATCAAAGCTCTCCGCGATGTGATTCGGACTTTGGCGATCAACAATCTCGTGCCACCAAATATCGCGACCTTGACTCCACTGAGTCTCTTGACCGGTACGTTTTACAACGAGAACATTTTTAACATTGTGCTTTCCAGCAGCGAGCGCCTCATCGACAACTGGTTTGAGAGGAAATGCAGAACCTTTACGGAATCCACCATCAGAGGTAATCACGAGCGTTGCATCTGCATCTTGAATACGACTGATGAGCGCATCTGCACTAAACCCACCAAAGACGACGGAGTGCGCCGCACCAATTCGCGCACAAGCCAACATCGCAACCGCAGCTTCCGGAATCATCGGCATGTAAATAGCAACACGATCCCCGGCCTTAACTCCGAGCTCTATAAGTGCGTTGGCGGCTTTCTTAACATCGTGAAGCATCTGGGCATATGTAATGGTGCGAGTATCACCCGGTTCGCCTTCGAAGTGAAAAGCGATGCGCTCTCCACGCCCTTCTAGGACATGGCGGTCAAGACAGTTGTAGGAGGCGTTGATCTTTCCGCCGAGAAACCATTTCGCATTCGGAGCTTCCCACTCCAAGACCTGATCCCACTTCTTATCCCACTGTAAATAGTCAGCTTGTCTACTCCAGAAGGCGAGGCGATCTGAAGCCGCCTCCTCGTAGAGATCTGCCAGGGCATTGGCTTGAGCCACAAACTCTGGGCTTGGGGGAAA
>CANCUC010000027.1 GCA_947381255.1 Actinomycetota bacterium | reverse complement strand
TACCTCGCCCCACTCCACCTCTTGCAAATTTCTCTGCTGGAGCGGGTACGTAAGGGCGAGAGTCCAGACACCACCATTAGACGCGCATTGCTCTTAACGATTAATGGCGTTGCTGCTGGCCTTCGTAATACTGGTTGATTTAAGCGGCGCCGTGGCAGCGCTTGTACTTACGACCTGAACCACAAGGACATGGAGCATTCTTTGGAGTGCCGCCACTTTCTTGGGTTGATCCATCCTCATCAGCTGCGGTGTAGCGCAATTGGCTCACCTCGGGCTGAGTTGGAACTTCAAGACCTGGCGCAGCAATAACTGGAGCGCCGCTCTCATCGTTCGCTTCAACATTTACCTCGACGTGGAATAGCAGGCCGACGAGCTCCTCTTTAATTCCATCCATCATGGCAGCAAATAATTCGTAACCTTCACGTTGGTATTCAACAAGTGGATCGCGCTGTGCCATGGCACGAAGACCGATTCCCTCTTGCAGATAATCCATCTCATAGAGGTGTTCACGCCATTTGCGATCGAGAACTGAGAGCAAGACCTTGCGCTCTAGTTCGCGAGTAACTGGCGGGGTGAGAGACTCTTCGCGCGCTGCATACTGCGCCTTGGAATCATCCAAGATGCGATTCAAGATTAAATCTGCATCCAGGTTATTTACTCCCCCAACTTCTGCAGCGAGTGAATCAGGTGAGACGGATGCAGGGTAGAGGGTACGAAGTGCGGTGAAGAGTGCTTCAAGGTCCCATTGCTCTGGGTAGCCCTCAGCGGTAGCACCTTGTACATATGCGGTGATGGTGTCAGCCATAAAGTTTTGAACCTGTTCGCTGATATCGGCACCTTCAAGAACCTCGCGGCGCTCTGAGTAGATCACGGTACGTTGGCGATTCATAACATCGTCATACTTCAAAACATTTTTACGCATTTCGAAGTTGAGAGATTCAACCTGGGTCTGTGCGGAGCGAATTGCATTTGAAACCATCTTGGATTCAATAGGGACATCATCCGCGATTCCGGCTGCGCCTAAGAAGCGCTCTACCAATCCGGAGTTAAAGCGACGCATCAAGTCATCTTGAAGTGAGAGATAGAAACGAGACTCACCTGGATCACCTTGGCGACCAGAACGACCACGAAGCTGGTTATCGATACGACGAGATTCATGACGCTCAGTGCCCAGAACGTATAGACCACCTGCAGCGACAACCGTCTCGTGCTCAAGTGCAACAGCTGCCTTCTGCTTTGCAATCTCAGCAGGCCACGCGGCTTCATACTCTTCGGGATTCTCAGCAGGATTTAGCCCTTGACGTTGAAGTTCGAAATCAGCCATGAACTCTGGGTTTCCGCCGAGCATGATGTCAGTTCCGCGACCAGCCATATTGGTTGCAACTGTTACAGCTCCGACGGTTCCGGCGCGTGCGATAACAGCCGCTTCACGCTCATGTTGCTTCGCGTTCAAGACCTCGTGCTTAATTCCACGGCGAGTCAAGACGGCAGAGAGCTCTTCCGACTTCTCTACTGAAACTGTTCCGACAAGTACTGGTTGACCAGCCTTGTGGCGCTTCACAATATCTTCCGCTACCGCGAGGAATTTTGCGGCTTCGGTCTTGTAAATAAGGTCAGGTGAGTCCACACGAGCTGTTGGCTTATTGGTTGGGATGGGTATCACGCCCAACTTGTAAATCTGCATAAATTCAGCGGCCTCTGTCATCGCTGTACCGGTCATACCGGAGAGCTTCTCGTAGAGACGGAAATAGTTCTGAAGGGTGATGGTTGCTAGCGTCTGATTCTCATCTTTAATCTCAATACGCTCTTTTGCTTCCAGGGCTTGGTGGAGACCTTCAGAGTAGCGACGACCGGAGAGCATGCGACCTGTGTGCTCATCAACGATGAGTAGCTCGCCATTCATCACCACATAATCCTTGTCGCGCTTAAAGAGTTCCTTTGCGCGAATACCGTTGTTGAGGTATCCGATAAGTGGGGTGTTTACAGCTTCATACAAATTCTCGATACCGAGAATGCTCTCTACCTTTGTAACACCAGCTTCAAGAATTGAAACGGTCTTCTTCTTCTCATCAATTTCATAGTGAACATCGCGCTGGAGTTGGCCGCAAATATTGGCAAATTCCACGTACCACTTTGTTGCCTTATCGGCAGGTCCGCTGATGATCAGTGGAGTTCTTGCTTCATCAATCAAGATGGAGTCAACCTCATCCACGATTGCAAAGTTATGTTCGCGTTGAACACAATCCTCAAGAGCCCAAGCCATATTGTCGCGAAGGTAATCGAAGCCGAACTCGTTATTTGTTCCGTAGGTTATATCTGCTGCATATGCCTCACGGCGCTCAGCAGGAGTCATGTTTGCGAGGATGACGCCGACCTTTAAACCTAGGAAGCGGTGTACGCGACCCATCCACTCGCTATCGCGCTCGGCTAGGTAGTCGTTCGTTGTAACAACGTGAACGCCTTTTCCGGTGAGTGCATTGAGATAAGCCGGCAGAGTTGAAACCAGAGTCTTACCCTCACCAGTACGCATTTCAGCGATATTTCCAAGGTGTAGCGCTGCTCCACCCATCACCTGCACGTCATAGTGACGCTGACCGAGGGTGCGCATCGCCGCCTGGCGAACGGTGGCGAATGCTTCAGGAAGCAGTGAGTCGAGATCTTCGCCTGCGGCGAGACGATCTCTAAATTTTTGAGTTTGAGCCCGTAGCTCCTCATCGCTCATTGCGAGGGTCTTGGCCTCCCAAGAGTTCACTTCAGCGGCAATCTTTTCTAGGTTGCGAACCGCACGACCTTCACCAGCACGAAGGATTTTATCTAGAACAGCCACGAAGCCTCATTTCAGAACCTTGGATCATTTATCAGTGCCCTATCGTATTAGGAAATTAGGTGGGGTGAGACCCCAGCGGAAATAGCCCCAGAAGGCTCAATTTTGACTGCTCTTAGGCATCTCATCGCTTCGCCGATTGAGCTGCCCGTGGTGGCCAGGTCATCTAAAAGAATGACGACTCTCCCATCTACCCGAGACTTATTTCGAAGTGAGGTGATGGAGTAGGCCTCGCTCACATTCGCGGAACGCTGCTCTCTATTGAGTGCGCTCATATCTGAAATCTTCCTATTTACCTTTAGCAAATCTATGACTTCAACGTTCTGCTCTCCCCGACTTTGAAGTCGCCTACGTACCCCCTGCGCGAGAAGAAGAGAGTGTCGATATCCACGTTTGCGATTTGCAGAGCGTGAAGAGGGAATTGGAATCAAAGCGAGCGGTCGATCCCTCGCCTCAGAAATATCCAACTTCACATATGCATAAACAAGGAGATCTACCAATACATTCCTTGCCGCGGAAATATTCTCCTCTTTCGCCATGAGAATTAACTGTGAGAGCGTCTCTCCATAGAGAGCCCCGGCAGAGAGTGGGAGACCAGTTATCTCAGTCTGCTTTAAGACATCGACGATTGAGACTCTGCAGTTCTGGCAGAAATGCAGTCCGGCACATTCACAGATTACACACCTAGGTGGGAAGAGTAATTCCAAAATCTTGGACACGGCCGTACCTTGCTATAACTAAATATCGTCCTCATCGAAGTTTAAAAATGATGTGGATTGCACATCGTTGGGGTTAACTGGAATCGGCTCGTTTTGAATAGGAATTCCTGGTGCAATAGGAACGGTCAATACGAAGTTTGCACCTTTACCCGGCGCACCCCAGGCCTTGAGCGTTCCCTGGTGTAATCGCGCATCATCAAGGGCGATGGAAAGACCGAGACCAGTTCCACCTCTCAGACGAGAGCGGGATGGATCTGCGCGCCAAAATCTGTCGAAGAGTCTCTCCGATTCGCGCTCGGTAAATCCAATTCCATAATCACGAACACCGACTGCTACTTCCCGTTCACTTTGACGGACAGTGATGTCGATGGAATTTCCCTCGCTGTGATCAATTGCGTTGGAGATTAAATTTCGCATTACTCGTTCGATGCGGCGAGGATCTACCATCGCGATAACTGGGCCTTCGGAGAAGTTGGTTCTGATCTGACTCATATTTCCGATATCGAGTTGATCGATTGCTTGGATAACCAAGTTCTTAATATCGGTCTCTTTAAGCTCCAAAATAGATGCGCTCGCATCAAAACGGCTCACCTCAAGAAGATCAGTAAGTAAAGTTTCAAATCGAGCGATTTGGGATTGAAGGAGTTCGGCACTTCTCGCAGCTGCCGGATCCATCTTCCCCTTATTCTCCGCAATAACCTCAGAGGCCATGCGGATAGTAGTTAACGGGGTTCTCAGCTCGTGAGAGACATCGGAGACAAATCGTTGCTGAAGGCGCGAGAGATTTTCCAGTCTGGAGATCTGTTGTTGCATAGATACGGCCATCTCATTGAAGGAGATTGCCAGGCGAGCCATCTCATCTTGTCCTGAGACATGCATTCTGCGATTCAAGTCGCCAGCGGTTAATTGCTCGGCGATCTCTGCGGCATCGCGCACTGGATTGATTGCTTGGCGAATGACATACCAAGAGATGCCACCAATCATGAAAATCAGCAAGAAGCCGGCGAGCAACAAGAGCTGACCGATGAAATCCACGATGGTCTGTTGCTCTGTTAAGAGAAAGACGTAGTAGAGCTCATAAGGAGATTGCGGTGGAACTTCTACTGCGTGTCCAACGATAATCGCAGATTTCTTACTTCCATCTCTAAATTTGATATCACCACGAACCCACTGTGCGAGTCCAGTTTTGCGAACTGCAACTCTCAAGCTCTCTGGTATCGAGGAAATTTCAACATTACCTGAAGCGCCGCTGAATTTATCGTTGCTCTTATTTAATAAAGGGGAGCCTATGAGGACAACCTCGCGCGGGGTGGTGGCAACAGTTAAGTCACTCGCCTGCAAGATGCGATTAACAACTACTGGAAGTTTGAGCGATGCCAGGTAGAGAGTCGCATCTAACTGTCCTTGCGCGTAATCATAAAGTGATTGTGCCTCAGAGACAGATTCGTTGGTCTTTTCGCGGAAAATTCCATTTGAGATTTGAATAAAGAGAATGCTTCCAACGAGAGAGATGAGAATGATTGAAAGTAGGAAGGTGGTGCTGATGACGCGAAAGAGGATTGAACTCCTCCATTTCACGCCAAGCCATCTCATACCTGACTCGCTCCCGCCTTATATCCAACACCGCGAACGGTGAGAACAACTTGAGGGTTATCTACATCTTCTTCAATCTTCGCGCGGAGGCGTTGCACGTGAACATTCACCAGGCGAGTATCGGCCGCTTGCTGATATCCCCAGACTTCACTTAAGAGAGCGTCACGAGTGAAAACTCGACCGGGCTCTTTTGCAAGAGCCACCAAGAGATCAAATTCCAAACGGGTAAGAGGAATTGTCTTACCGTTGCGAATAATGGTGTGAGCCACTTGATCAATGGTGATGTCACAAATGCGCAGCGTGGTCGAACTCTCCGAACCAGAACGGCGCAGACGAACTTTGATGCGGGCTACGAGCTCAGATGGATTGAAGGGTTTAACCATGTAATCATCTGCGCCGGCCTCAAGACCTTTTACGACATCGTAGCTATCACCCTTTGCGGTGAGCATCACGATCGGAACCATGGATTTTTCGCGAATCAAGGTACAGACCTCAATCCCGCTGAGCCCTGGGAGCATTACATCAAGAAGAACTAGATCAGGCTGATGAGAATTGAAAATGTTCATCACCTGATCGCCAGAGTTAACGAGATCTACTTCAAATCCTGAGCCGGTGAGGACAATCCCCAACATCTCCGCTAAATCTTGGTCGTCATCGACGACCATGATGAGAGTCATTAGGAACCGTGCTCCCAAGAGTTCAAATAAAGCTCTTGTGCTGGAGTAAGGACATCGATCGCCACGCCCATGCTTGCGAGCTTGAGTCGAGCAACTTCCTTATCAATCTCGGTTGGTACATCATGAAGTCCAGCTCCAAGTGAGGCTGCAGCCTTCACAAGCCACTCTGCGGTGAGAGCCTGATCCGAGAAGGACATATCCATTACAGATGCTGGGTGACCCTCAGCGGCGCCAAGGTTTACCAGACGACCTTCGGCAATGAGGAGTAAACGGCGACCATCAGCAAGTACGTACTCATCGGTCTGGTGGCGAATTTTATTATTCTTCTGTGCTGCGTTCTTCTCTAACCATGCAACGTCAATTTCAATATCGAAGTGGCCAGAGTTAGCGAAGATTGCGCCATCTTTCATTACTGCGAAGTGCTCCTCACGGAGAACATCGCGGTTACCGGTAACTGTGATAAAAAAGTCACCGATCTTTGCAGCCTCGAGTGAGTTCATGACGCGATAGCCCTGCATCAACGCATCAAGCGCCTTTGTTGGATCGATCTCAGTAACGACAACATTTGCACCCATACCGCGAGCGCGCTCAGCAACGCCTTTACCGCAGTAACCAAATCCACAGACAACAACGGTTGCTCCTGCGACAAGTCCATTCGTCGCACGGAAGATTGCATCCATTGTGGATTGGCCGGTACCAAAACGGTTATCAAACATGTGCTTGGTATCGGTGTCATTCACAGCGATCATTGGGAACTTGAGTGCACCATCTTTGCTCATCTGGCTCAAACGAATAACTCCAGTAGTGGTCTCTTCGCATCCACCCATAATTCCTTCGAGCAACTCTGTGCGAGAGGTATGTAGAGTGTTTACAAGATCGCACCCATCATCAAAAACTAAATTTGGTTTGATATCGAGTGCAGAGTTGAGATGACGGTAGTAACCGTCGCGATCTACTCCGTTGTGTGCGAATACATTGATTCCATATTCATGGACGAGGGCTGCAGCCGTGTCGTCTTGAGTTGAGAGCGGGTTTGAGGCACAGAGAGCGAGCTCAGCTCCTCCGGCCTTGAGCGCGCGCATGAGGTTGGCGGTCTCGGTTGTAACGTGCATGCAAGCAGCGATACGAATTCCAGTAAATGGCTTCTCGGCCTCAAAGCGTTCCTTGATTTGTGCGAGAACAGGCATATTGCGCTCAGCCCATTCAATGCGCTTCTTTCCTTCGGCCGCTAGCGCCGCATTTTTAATGTCATGACCTACTGATGTTTCAACTGACACAAGAACTCCTTCGAACCTTTAGTGACGTGCGGCTTGCTTGCCTTATAAGGACGTCCGTAAGCGCAAAGGTTACCCGATGAGGGCCAAGACCTTGCTCTGAACCTCTTTTAAGAGCTTCGAGGTATGAGCCTCAACATTGAGCCTCAGGAGAGGCTCGGTATTCGAAGGGCGAACGTTGAACCACCAGTCCGGCCCTTCGACTGTAATGCCATCTAACTCATCCACGGGGAACTCAGAGGCGAAGTGCTCTTTGATGAGTTGGACGCTTGCGGCTGGGTCATCGACCTTGGTGTTGATCTCGCCACTGGAAAGGTATCGATTGAGTGGTGCGAGTAACTCTGAGAGTGGGAGATCTGAGTGCGAGAGCTCTGCAATGGCAAAGAGGGCAGCGAGTGCTCCCGAATCAGCTCTCCAGAAATCGCTGAAATAGAAGTGACCTGAGTGCTCTCCCCCGAAGACCGCGCCGCTCTCAGCCATCATCTTCTTGATATAGGAATGACCAACGCGCGAGCGCAATGACCTTCCGCCATGTTCGGCAACAATTTCAGGCACAGCTTTAGAAGAAATTAAGTTATAAATAATTGTTGAACCAGGGCGCCGCTTTAACTCGCGAATCGCGATGAGCGAGGTGAGAGCCGATGGATTTACTAGTTGGCCAAGTTCATCAACGAGAAAACATCTATCCGCATCTCCATCAAAGGCGAGGCCGATATCCGCTTTCTCCTTCTTCACTGCTTTAACGAGATCAACAAGGTTCTTAGGATCGATTGGATTCGCCTCATGATTAGGGAAGTTTCCATCGAGTTCAAAGTAGAGCGGCACAAGCTCTACATTTAATCGTGACATCAATGCAGGCGCGGTAAAACCAGCCATTCCATTACCGGCATCAACCACGATCTTTAATTTACGTCCAGCAGAAAATTCATCATCTGCAAAGAGGCTCAGTAGGAAGTCAACGTAATCGTTAAGAAGATCGCGCTCAGTGGTAACTCCGATTGGACCTAACTTCATCGGAATCTCGCGTGACATTAAATCCTTGATCCGCAGCAAACCAGATTCCGCGCCGATTGGGCGAGCACCGGATTTAGCTAACTTAATTCCATTGTAAGCCGCTGGATTGTGACTGGCGGTAAACATTGCGCCCGGCAAATTGAGTGAGCCCGAGGCGAAATAAAGCATGTCGGTTGAAGCTAAGCCGATACGGATGGCATCGATACCTTGAGAATTTAGGCCATCAGTAAATGCGGTAGCTAAATCATCTGAGGATGGTCGCATATCCTCACCAACAACCACGGTTGCCGGCTCGCGCTCTTCAATGAGGTATTGCGCAAAGGCAGTCCCCAGAAGAAATGTGAACTCAGGAGTTATCTGCTCATCCACCAAACCGCGAATGTCATAGGCCTTGATGACTGCATCTAGCTGGGCGCGTGTGAACATGAGGGAAATCTACTTGAGTTTTATGAACTGGAAAAAATTAATTTGAAGGAATTGCGCGCAGG
>CANCUC010000026.1 GCA_947381255.1 Actinomycetota bacterium | reverse complement strand
GCACCTTCAGATAATCCATCGGCCATCTTGAGGGAGGCCATTGCTGTCGTGAGTTTTTTTGTGAACTCCTCTGCAACTTTTGAAGCAACGTAGAAGCGATTCGCGGCAGTGCAAGCTGCGCCACCATTTCGCATCTTGGCAATCATTGCCCCCTTAACCGCTTCATCTATATCTGCATCATCAAGAACGACGAATGGGGCATTTCCGCCCAGCTCAAGTGAGGTGCGCAGAACAAGGTCAGCCGATTCCTTTATCAGGATTCTTCCGACTTCCGTCGAGCCGGTGAATGAAACATTTTTAACTCGAACGTCATGCATCATGCGAGAGATCATGGCGCCGGTTTTTTCCGGCATTACAAAGTTAACAACACCGGCTGGAACTCCTGCGCGGTCTAAAATATCGATGATCCAAAGAGCGGTGAGTGGCGTTTCAGAGGCAGCCTTCAAAATTACGGTGCAACCGGCGGCGAGCGCAGGTCCAATCTTTCGAGTAGCCATTGCAGCTGGAAAGTTCCAGGGAGTGATGAGAAGTGAGACGCCAATTGGTTGGTGTGTTACCAGGATTCGCTTATCTCCACTTGGGGCGGCACGGAAATCTCCAGGTGTTCGTACCGCCTCTTCGGCAAACCACCGAAAGAATTCTGCGGCGTATGTAACTTCACCTTTCGCGTCAGAGAAAGTTTTGCCGTTCTCCATCGAGATGAGACGGGCAATCTGATCTGATTCAGCAATCATGATCTCGAAAGCCTTACGCAAAATTTCAGAGCGCACTCGAGATGGCGTCTTTGCCCAGCCTGAAAAGGCGTTATGGGCTGCAGTAATCGCAGCATCGCATTGTTCTTGATCTGCAGTTGAAATTTCCGCAATCATAGTTCCAGTGCTTGGATTCATTACTGGAAGGGTTCCAGCGCCTTTGACCCACTGACCGTTGATAAATAGATCGGTTTTCAACTGCATTTCAATCCCCCGCCTAATTCTCTTAGTTAATGGTAAATCTTCCAGATGCTTTCATCGTATTCAACTTGCTTGCAACTTCCTACCGCCCAATATTGAAGGCGTTATACGTACCTCGGCCTCTTCTCCATACGAGATAATCAGCCATGGTGACTTCGGCGAGCAGAGGGATTCGCCTAGATATTCAAGCCCTGCGCGCAGTGGCTGTTCTCGTGGTGATCGCCTACCACTACGGTTTTGGTGGTTTTAAAGGCGGTTTTCTAGGGGTCGATATCTTCTTTGTGATTTCAGGATTTGTAATCACCAACCGCCTTAAGGGATATCAAGGTTCTTTTCGCGAATCTTTAAGCGATTTCTACCTGAAGCGCGCCAAGCGGATATTGCCCTCCAGCCTGCTCGTCATTCTGTTAACTGCAATATTTGCACGCTTAGTTCTACCTTCGATTTCGCTGGCAGCAATTGCAAAGCAATCGCTCGCGGCATCACTGTTTCTACCCAATCTCTACTTTGCGCATGAACAGAACAATTACCTTAATCAAGGGCTCGATCCATCCCCATACCTGCATTATTGGTCGCTGGGAGTAGAGGAACAGTTCTACCTGCTCTGGCCGCTCGTACTTCTATTAATTTTTCGCAAGAAGCTAATTCCCCTTTTACTCTTAATTCCTGCAGCAACCATTTTGGGCTTCCTATTGACCCATCAGAACTCGGTCGCCGCCTTTTATCAACCTTGGACTCGAGCCTGGGAGTTCTTAATTGGAGCAGGGTTAACATTTCTACCCGCTGTCGAGTCAACGATCTTTACCCGCGTATCAGCGATCTTAGGTTGGACTGGAATCGCTGCATCTGTGTTTTTGATTGATGCAACTCATCCCACACCTGGATTCACAACATTGCTTCCGGTGAGTGCAGCTGGACTGGTGATCGCCGCTCACTCATCAATTCCAACGCGTACGGGATTGCCATATATCGGCGATATTTCATACACGCTCTACCTCGTGCATTGGCCGCTCTTCATTATTCTCACCTCTCGCTACCCCGGTACCAATCTTGCAGAACGCCTGCTTATCGCGCTTCTCGCTCTCGGTATCGCCGCAGCTATTTACAAGTACTTTGAGAATCCATTACGCACTCAGATCCGCATTAAGCACCTCTGGCACTTTGCAATTCCTATTGGTGTTATCGCAATTCTATCTTTCGGTATTTTAGAGTCAGGATCTGCGCTTACTCCTGGAGCTTTTCACATTTCGCGCCAAACACCTATTCTCTACGGCGATGGATGTCACCTCCCCTTTGATGTCACCACCCCCAAAGCGAATTGTTTTTTCGGCGATACCAAAAGCTCTACATATGTCATTTTGGCTGGTGACTCCCACGCGGCAATGTACTTCCCTGGTCTCGAGCTTCTCGCTCAGCGGAAACATTGGAAGCTACTCACGCTCACAAAATCCAGTTGTCCCCCTGCTGAATTAACGATAATTCGCTCCACTAAGGTGGATATGTCGTGTGTGCTTTGGGAGAAGAATCTGGCGACGGAATTTCTCCGCTACAAGCCAAAATATATTTTCTTGGCTGGGGCAACGGAGCAGAGTTACGAATTGGCCAATAAGCAGATCCCTTACGCCAGCGCATATGGAATTGGTTTCACAAAGACTCTTGATGCAGCGATTGCCAGCGCTGCAACTCCAGTATTACTTAGTGATACACCGTGGCCTGGTAAAGATTCACCCAACTGCATTGTTCGTAACACTTCCCGGCTATCAAAATGCGATTTACCGCTTCCGCATTCTGCAACTACCGCGGCTGTGAAGGCGATTGCGAAATCCAAGGGGGCGCTTGTGATTGATCCCGCGCTCGTTCTCTGCGGTGCCAAAACTTGCCCAGCAGTATTTGCAAATACCAATGTTTATCGGGATTACAGCCATATCAGCGTGGCGACCAGCCTACGTTTGGAGCCATATATCGCGTCCAAGCTTGGAGCCTCGGGCCGGGATTGAACCGGCGACCTGCCCATTACGAGTGGGCTGCTCTACCACTGAGCCACCGAGGCGGAGTCGTAAGAGTACCCTGTGGGATATGGAAGTTGTCGCAATCCTTTGTAACCACGTTGAGACCCCCAATGGCCTGATGTACATCTCTGGCGGTGGAATTGACCGAATCAACGTACCTGCTGGCGCACCCGCTCCATGGCCTGTCACGATTGCGATGGCCGTACAGGTAAAGGTTCCCTGGAATCTAACAAATATGGATCATCGCCTCATTATCTGTTTACAAGATATTGATGGGCAAGAAGTTCTTCTTCCCACGGGTCCAGATACTGTCGGACCTTTTAGAGCGGAGATGAATTTCCAGGTCGGGCGTCCTGAAGGTTTAGAACCTGGTGAAGGTCAGATTATAAATTTGGGATTTAATATGCCGATGCTACCAATGCCGCGTCTAGGTTCATACCTATTCACTTGCGAAATTGATGGTGAAGAGTTAGAACGTGCGAGATTTAAAGTAATTCAAGCTAGCTAATTGAATTACTTTATTTTCAATTAATCTACGCGAACTTCTCCACTTGGTGTCTTGAGATACACAGCAACAATTCCTGTATCGCCATCGTTCGTCTCTGGATCAACCCAGATAACTTCAACATCACCAATTGCATCTGAAACTTCAGAGCCAGCATATTCGCGAATCTTCTCTTTATCGCCTGCAAATTCAACTTTAGTAATTGATGAGGTTGCGATTCCATCTTTTGATGGGTGTTCGGTTGTAAGCCATTCAATAAAGAACGGAAGTTGCTTATCTTGCAAAATATCTGAAACACCAATCTGCTTCCAGCGAAGATCGGTTCCATCTGGCTTCATGCGGTGACCTTCTGCAGCTGGACGACCGATACGTGTTTCAATCGGAGCAATATCATCTGTCGAAAGAACCCAGGTCAACCAACCTCCACCTTCATTCGCGCGCTTTGATACTGCGCGTCCGAAAGGATTGCTATCAGTTGCAGGGTGATCGAGCGGGCAAACAACTTCAAGGTAATGACCGTTGTGAAGTGGGGCCGTGAAATTACGAGTTCCAAATCGTGGGTGAATACCACCATCAACAAAGGTGGTGCCAAGCGTCGAGCCTAAACGTTGAACGGTGTCAGAGAGTTGTTCGTGACTGGTTACGTATGAGACATGGTCTAAGCGCATAGGGAAATAATGCCTTATTCCCGAGGGTACTTTTTACCATCACAGCGGGGCTGGTTTGAGTTAGGCACCGACGGCTGCGGAGAGAGCTGTGTCGGTATCGCAGACGAGGTCGTGCGCTGGAACAAGGCCAGTGAGCAGATATTTATTCACGGCATTATCAACGCAGCTACTGCCTCGATTGGCCCCGGTATGCCCGTCACCATTGAGGGTGATCAAGGTGCTGTTCAAGAGGTCCTTATGTAAGCCTTGCGCCCACTGGTAGGGGGTGGCTGGGTCACGGGTCGTACCAATCACAAGGAGTGGATTGGTGCTCAACTTTGTGAGGCTGGGGCTACTAATCGGCCCTACCTTCCAATACTTACAGGCCAATCCCGAGTAAGCCAGATATGGGCCAAAGATAGGGGCAGCCACTGCAAATTTAACGGCATCGCTCTGAATCTGAGCCACCGAGCGTGGATCCTTAAAATCAAGACAAGAGGTTATCTCCGAAATATCCGTCTGATTACTTACATAATGCCCGTTCACATCTCGCTCGTTGTATGAATCCACCAGCGCAAAGAATCCATTGGGATTCTTCTTCTCAATCGCTTGAGAGAGCGCGTACTTTAAATCCGGCCAACCATTTGTTGGGTCATAGAGCGCAGCCGCGATACCAGTAATGGCGAGTGACTCTGAAAGTTCTCGCCCTGAATTGGAATGAAGAGGTCTAGTTCTACTCAATTGTATGAAGGCTTTAATTTTTTGAATGGAATACGTGGGGTTGGCTGCCACATAGGATTTAAGGGCAGTATCAAATCCGACCGCCTGAGCAATATTTTGATTTACAACCGAAACATTTGGATCCACTGCTCCATCCAGAACAATTCTGCCGGTCGTCTTTGGGTAGAGAGCTGCATAAAGTGTCCCCAGAAATGTTCCATAAGATTTTCCGATGTAGTTGAGCTTCGGCTCTTTGAGCAAGATACGAAGAAGTTCCATATCTTTTGCGGTTTCCAGAGTTGAATAATGTCCTAATTTGGAACCAGCCGCTCTCGCACAGTTATTTGCAAGCATCTTGGCACTAGTGACTGCATCAAATAAGTCTTGGCTGTTCTGCACAGACCCATTTCCACCAAGAAAGATATCTTCCTCTTTATCAGTAAGACAACGAATTGGATCAGAGAGGTTCACACCCCGAGGGTCAAAGCCAATTAAGTCATATACGCTTTCGATGCTCTTAGAGACGATGTAATCAGCGCTTAAGACATATTGAATTCCGGAACCACCAGGTCCACCTGGATTCATAATAAGAGAACCAATGCGCTTTGAGGGATTGTTCGCCGTGTGCTTGATGGCTTGCAAAGTTATTGTGTTGGTATCAATATGGTTGTAATCAACCGGGACTTTGAAACTCGCGCATAGGAAACCAATGTTGCAATCACTCCAGTTGAGGGTCTGTGATTGCAAGGACTTGAGAGTCCAATATTGAGCCGCATTTGAACTCGTCGAAATTGCTGGAAGCGATGGAAGAAGCAGGGCGAGAATCGCAATAGAAAGTACTTTTAACCTCATCGCAACTGCACCATCAGCGCTTCAACCGCCAATAATGGCGCGGCATTGCGCGCGAGGTTATTCCGCGTCTTCATAATTGCCTCTAACTTCTTAAGAGTCACCTCAGGGGAAGTGCCTGCAGCGACAATTCTAATCTCTCGTTCCATATCGGTATTTATGAGATCTTCTGCCTGAAAATTCTCGGTGCTCTGCACGAGCAGGGTATCGCGATAGAAAGTGGCGATATCAAGGAGGGCGCGATCTAGGTAATCTCGAACCATTCTGGTCTGCCGTGATTTCTGCTCTTTTTCTAGCTCCTTTACCGCCTTCGCTCCGCCCTGAACGACACGAGTTCCTTGTTGACCCCAAGCCTCTTTAAGGGCGCTGGTCTCAGCATCATTGCGGGTGGAAGCATCTGCTTCCGCCTCCCGTTTTGCGGCATCAACTAAGAGCCCAGCACATTTAAAGGCAGATGCAATATCTGTAATAGTTAATGGCAGTTTAAGAATGTCAGTTCTGCGAGTTCGTGCCTCCGGGTTATTTGCGAGATACCTCGCTCGACCAATGTGACCTTGGGATGCTTTAGCGGACAATTCGGAGATTTGTGGAGAGAACATCTCAGCTTCTAGAAGTTTTGTGACCGCTTCAACCGAAGGGGTTCGAAGAGTGAGATTACGAGTTCTTGAGCGGATAGTAGGCAGGACATCACTCAAAGTTGGAGCGCAGAGCAACCAGACAGTTCGCAGGCCCGGTTCCTCAATCGCTTTAAGAAGGGCATTGGCAGCGGATTCGGTGAGGCGATCCGCATCTTCAATAATAACAACACGGTACTGCGCAACTGATGGAGTCCAAGATGCTCTTGTGATCAGTTCACGAATCTCATCGATCTTGATTGAAAGGCCTTCAGTTCTAATTAGCTCAACATCGGCATGTGTTCCCTTGAGCGCGGTAGTGCAATTAACACAGGAGTTACAACCGGAGTCTGGACAGAGTAGTGCTGCGGCAAATGCCATAGCGGTATTGCTTCGACCTGAACCTGGGGGTCCAGTGAAGAGCCAGGCGTGAGTCATGTTCTGAGATTCATCTTCATTATTCTTTGCGGCGACTACCGCCTCTTTCAAAATCGCCACAGTTTCGTTCTGGTCAATCAGTGAATCAAATACGGACATATCTACTTCTTGGATTTTTCGCGATTAATTTTCAAATGGGGAAGTTGTGCAACTCGCTCTTGAATTTGAGCCGCAATCACATCAACATCTTGCGAGGCATTCACAACGAAGTAACGTTCTGGATCAAGATTTGCAAGGTTTAAGAATTCACGGCGCACTCGTTCATGGAATGCAAGTGGCTCTTGTTCAAGTCGATCGATGCTCTCGAGTCTGCTCAATCCAATTTCCGCAGGAAGATCCATAATGATTGTTAGATTTGGAGTGAGGGATTCAGTCGCCCATCGCGAAATTCTCGCCACTTCATTTGGTTGAAGGACTCGGCCCGCACCTTGGTAGGCGATGGAAGAATCTAGGTATCGATCGGTAATGACAATCTCGCCACGTTCTAGCGCTGGCTGAATAATCGTGTGCACATGATTTGCTCGGTCTGCCGCATAGAGAAGTGCCTCGGCGCGAGGTGAAATCTCCCCAGTCTTTGGATCAAGCAGGATCTTGCGGAGCTGCTTGCCCAGCACGGTGCCGCCAGGCTCTCTCGTTACGAGTACCTCTTCACCAATATTTATAAGGTATTTCTTTAGAAGTAGGGTCTGAGTGGATTTTCCGGAACCCTCTCCACCTTCAAATGCGATGAAAATCCCCTTATGGGAATGACCGGTAATTCCGCCAAGTTCCCCGCGGAGCGCAGCCATTATGTCTGAGAAGAAGGAGACGTTAGGACGATCTTTCATTCGCTTGTAGGAGATGATTCCAACGACGAGCCCTATAAGCCCTGCGCCAAACATCGTGAACTCAGCGCCGCTATATTTCAAGTGGATGTTATCGATTGTAAATTCATGTCTTCCAATGGAAGCCGCGATTATGGGAGCAATCGCGAGAACTAAAATGAGTGAGATGCGAATCAGAGATTGTACGAAGGCGAAAGTTCTGCCACGTACATCATCTTCAACTTCCATACCTAAGAGAGTTTGACCAGTTACTAATGAGAGCCCCGCGAAGGCTCCTACAAATACCGTCATCAAGATTGCCAGAACAATATTTGTGGAAAGAGCCAGTACTGTTAGGAACATTGAAGATGCAGTAAGCGATAATCCGAAGATACGCCTTCTTGAGAATTGACCGAAAATTTTCGGCCCAATCCAGGCGCCGAAAGCTAATCCGGAAAATACCGAGGCAAATAGGATTCCATAGGCTGAGTCACCAGCATTGAGATCACCAGCAAATGTACGTGCCAAACCAAAGACGGCGCCTGCTGCGAAGAAGGCGCCGAGCATTCCAAGGATCAATCCACTTACAACCTTTGATTGTGAGACAAATTTAAATCCATCGATTAGAGATTTTCCGAGATTGTCGTTGACCGCACTCTTAGATGCCGCGCCTTTTGGAATAGTTTGTAATTGATAAACAATCCACGCGGTGTAGAGAAATGAGAGCGCATCTATATAGAGCGCCAAATCAGCAGCAGATGTATAACGCGTATTTGCGGTAGAGGTAAATGTCTTAGCAATTAAGGCGAGAAAGGTGAAGGCGAAAGCTGCAACCGGTGCGCTGCCATAACTAGCAAGCAGAGTCATTTGATTAGCTGATTCAAGTTTCTCTTTTGGAACTAAGTTTGGAACAGAGGCCTCTTTAGCGGGAGACCAAAAGAGAGTTACAGCTTCCACAATCACCGTTGCGGTGTATAGCCAGATATAGCTATGAACTAAGGGGATTGATAGGTAGAAACCGAACCTGAGAACGTCGCAGACAATCATCAATCGTCTGCGATCAAAACGGTCAGC
>CANCUC010000025.1 GCA_947381255.1 Actinomycetota bacterium | reverse complement strand
GGTTTCCCTTGCCGGTTTTCAAGACCGGTGCACTCGGCCGCTATGCGAGCCCTCCGTGGGCAAACTTACTGGAGTAGAGCAGGGTCGCAAAATTCAACGGGAAGAGATCTGCCATCGCAGGTATCGTCCGAACCCTGACCCCACTTTGGGGCGCAGTTATCTGAAAACTCATAGGAGATATCGATGAATAACCCTGAACTCGTAGTTGTCGTAGGTGCTGGACCTGGCGTTGGAGTCGGAGTAGCCCAGGCATTTGGCGAAAAGGGGCACCCAATCTTGCTGATCTCAAGAAATATCGAAAACCTTGAGGAGATGGCAGCAGCTCTTCGAATTCTTGGAGCAACCGTTGATGTCGCGGTCGCCGACGCCTCATTGCCACACGATGTTGCACGCGCAATCGCAGCGGTGGATCGACCAATCGATGCTCTGGTCTATAACGCTGCCGCCTTCGGTGGACCACTTCTGACCACTGCGGAGGAGGAAGTTCGCCTGGCTACTGAAGTAAATCTTTACAGCCTGCTCAGTGCAACTAAGGCCGCCCTGCCGCGCATGGTTTCGGGTCGGAGCGCACTCCTTGTCACTGGCGGTGGCTTCGCGCTCTACCCATCAAGTGATTACGGAGTCCTCTCTGTTGGAAAGGCCATGATTCGCTCAGCTGCTCTCTTGCTCGCTCAAGAGTTGAAGGCTCAGGGGATTCGAGTGGCAACTGTGACTATTGGTGGAACCGTCGCTCCGGCAACCGCCTTTGCACCAGACCTCATCGCTAAGAAATACATTGAAGCCTTCGAGAATCGCGATGGCGATGTAGAGACAATCTTTACTGGAGAAACTGCCTGAAGAAAATTAAGCGGGCAACTCCAAGAGTTGTTCGATGACGATAGCGACCCCATCTAAATGATGGGGATCGGCTACAAACTTTGAATACTTTGGAGCATCGCGGTGGCCATCTGCCATCGCCCAAGAGCGTTCAGCCCAGGAGAGCATTGAGAAATCATTTGGATTATCTCCAAAGGTCACAACATCGCTCGCTGTAAATCCCAAGCGAGCTGTTAGCTTCGCTAATGTCTCGCCCTTGCTTACGCCCAGTGCAGAAATTTCCAATAATGACTCCCCTGCATTGGAATGCGTAATGGTGACGAGGTCGCCGACTTCACGCTTTGCAATCTCAAGCAATTCATCTGAGGTGTACTCAAAATTTGAACAACGCGCCAGCATCTTGAAAGCGGGCTTCGTTAACTTCGATTCAATTCGCTCGACGGGAGAGTTATCAACACCAACATCCCAGCGAGGTATGTAAGCGCTCTCGTGATGGAATTCATCTCCATACTCGGTTGCAAAAGAGATTGATGGAACTGCTTCACGCATCCGCTTCACAAATTCAAATTGATTTTCAAGTGGAATTAGCCACTCTTCAATCACTCGCTCACCAAGTAAGTCATAGTGCATTGCTCCGTTGGCACAGATAGCGTTACCGAAACCAAATGTCTCTTTAATTTCACGCATCCAGCGCGGTGGGCGACCTGTAACAAAGAAGATCTCCACACCTGCATCGCGAGCTGCGGTGAAGGCTGCAACCGTGCGCGATGTGATTCGCTCGTATGAGGAGACGATCGTGCCATCAAGGTCTGTTGCGATTACCTTCGGACGTGAACCTGCTATGCGGGAAGTAATCTGTCGACTCCTAAGAAGGGGCGAAGTGCGCTTGGAACGTTAACTGAACCATCTGCCTCTTGATGATTTTCCAAAATCGCAACGATCATTCGAGGAATGGCAACGAGTGTTCCGTTGAGAGTTGCAACGTGTTTGGTGGCATCTTCATCGCGGTAGCGAATATTTAAGCGGCGAGCCTGAAATTCAGTGCAGTTAGATGTGCTTGTGACTTCGCGATAAGCACTCTGGGTTGGAATCCAAGCTTCGATATCAAATTTACGAATCGCGCTAGCTCCCAAATCTCCTGAAGCAACATCAATCACTCGGTAAGGGATCTCCATCGCGTTGAGGAAATCTTTCTCCCACTGCAATAATTTTTGGTGTTCGGCGAGCGCATCTTTTGGTTCACAGAAGATGAACATTTCAACCTTATCAAACTGATGAACACGGATAATTCCGCGGGTATCTTTTCCGTATGTGCCAGCTTCGCGGCGGAAACATGTTGAGTATCCGGCATAACGCAGTGGGAGTTGCGGAAGCACTTCATCCATGTGATACGCGGCTAAAGGTACTTCGCTCGTTCCAACGAGATACATATCATCGGCATCTAGGCGATAGACATTCTCCGCCGCTTGTCCGAGAAATCCGGTTCCCTCCATCGCAGGTGGATTGACTAGAACCGGTGGAATAACTGGAGTAAAACCCGCCTTAGTTGCGGAGGAAATCGCATAGTTAACGAGAGCGAACTCTAGGAGCGCACCAACACCCGTGAGGTAATAAGAACGAGAACCCGAAACCTTCGCGCCGCGTTCGGTATCGATCGCTTTGAGAATCTTTCCTAGCTCAACATGATCTTTAGGTTCAAAACCCGCAGCGGCAAAATCTCGTGGAGTGCCGACATGTTCAAGCACGACAAAATCTTCTTCTCCGCCAACAGGAGCTTCTAGGCTAATCAGATTGTGAATCTGTAGGAGCGCTGCATCCGCAGCGGCTTCAGCGAGTGCGCGAGCAGCGTCGGCCTCTTTAACCCGCGTAGATAGATCTTTTGCCTTCTCGAGAAGCGCAGTTTTTTCATCGCCCTTAGCGGCGCCAACTGATTTGGAAAGAATGTTCTGTTCGGCGCGAAGTGCTTCAAATGTTGTAATGGCTACGCGGCGTGCCTCATCGAGTTCCAGAAGTTGATCAACAACTTCAACGCTCTCGCCACGAACTTTTTGAGAGAGGCGAACGCGCTCTGGATCTTCACGAAGGATCTTTAAGTCAATCACGGGATAAGCCTATCTAGTGGTGGAACGTGGGTATGAACCGAGAACTCGAATATCCTCACAAATGGCGCGTAGGCCCGAAATAGATTTCGAAACGCCAGCGTCGCTTTGGTGGCCTTCCACATCAATAATGAAGTGGTAATGCCCTAATTCGCGTCCAGTAGGACGACTCTGAATGAAAGTTAGGTTCACATCATTCTTTGCAAACTCAGTAAGTATCTCTAGCAGCGCACCTGCATGATCAATACCGATGTAAGCGACGAGAGAGGTCCGGTCATTTCCGGTCGCGACCGATAGTTCGCCGGGTTTGCGAGCCAGAACGAAGCGGGTGACCGCACCTTCGTTATCTCCAATATTTTCTGCAACGATTGCTAAACCATATTTGTCAGCCGCAATCTTCGCGGCGATGGCACCATCCCAATTTCCATCTTTCAAACCTTCAGCTGCCGCGGCGGTGGAAGGGGTCGCGATGATTTCTGCCATCGGAAGCGTTCGCGCTATATATGCCCGGCATTGTGATTCGGCGTGCGGGTGGGTTGCCACCCGAGTGATCTGCTTATTGGCATTTTCAGGCAACGTCATCAGGAAGAAGCTAACTGGAATCGTGGTTTCAGCCACGATCTCAAGCGCCTCTCCGGTGGCGAGCTCATCGAGGGTCCGCGCCACTACGCCCTCTACGGAATTTTCGATAGGCACGAGTGCAAACTCCGCGCTTCCATCCCTGACTGCATTGAGGGCCGCGGTCACGTTCGCATAGGCGATCAATTGGTCGGATTGGGAGGTAATTCCTATTAGAGCCGCCTCGGTGAATGTTCCGGCTGGACCTAAATAGGCATATGTACTCACCCGCGAACTCTACTCAATTGAGTTAGGTGGCTGGATTGAGATTTAATGCGCAGGAGATCAGCTCGTGCGATGACACGCCACTTCATCTGGAAGGGCCGGGCGCCACGTCAGCCGCTCGACTGACCCATCTGGAAATATCCAGGGAGTGCTGCCGGCCGCCTTTAATTCCATAAGAAATGGCTTCGCCGAAACTTTATTGCACCCGTCATGAGGCGCGGCAATCAACTTTGGCCAAGGGATTGAATTCTGCGATGGGTCAGAGGCTGCGGCCTGTGGCCACACTTCATAACTGGTTGGTTGGAAGTACTTTTTGCTTCCAGCGAGAGATACCAATTTATTAATGGCTTTTGAAAGTGCACTTCGAGCCTGGTTTGTCGATGAAGGCACGCTATCGACAGTAAATCCCAGGGCATAAACATTAACTACTTTCTTCACTCCTTTTTGGAGGAGTGTTATCTGGGTTGATGGAACATCAGCTACCGGAGGAAGGCCCCAACCACCGGCTGGAATCTTTGTCACTTTGGCGAAGAGGGAAATTTCGGAGAGCAGGGCCGATTTACTTAATAATCCCTCGTACATCCGCCTCACATCCCCATCAAGGTTCGTTGAAGCGAGGATTCGGCCATCACTGTACAGAACTACCTGTGGAAGTCGGGTCGTCAGAACATTTGGTCCAACGAATCCTCCTACCTGCTCGACGCGAATCAGTGCGGTGGAGGACGACTGGCTGGCAATACTCGGAGTTGAAAACCCGACCGAGGTAATAATGAGAAGTGCCGCAGATAACCCAAGTTGGCGAAATTTGATCACAATTAATCCCCATCCTTACTTCTCGGGTGCCCGAGAGGGGATTTGAACCCCTACACCCTTGCGAGTACACGAACCTGAATCGTGCGCGTCTGCCGTTCCGCCACTCGGGCTTACTCATAAGAGGTTAGCACCATTACGCTAAATCTATGAACCGCTCATTCAAGGTTATTGCACGTAGCGAACTTGGATTGGTTCGAGATGGAAATGAAGATGCCGCTCTCATCTCATCAAATTTAGTTGCGGTCGCAGATGGCATGGGCGGACATGCTGGTGGAGAAGTTGCCTCCAGAATTGCGATTACCTCCGTTAAAGAGTTGGGCAAAGTCTTGGGGGATCCGGCTCTAGATGCGGAGTCACGAGAAGATCTTCTACTAAACATTTCTTTCTCGATTGACCATGAGATTGCTGAAGTATCTAGCGCGGATAGAACGCTTCAAGGTATGGGTACAACCCTTACCGCCCTGCATCTGAATGGCGAAAAAGTCGAGTTGTTACATATCGGGGACTCTCGTTGTTATCAATGGCGTGGAAAGAAACTTGTTCAATTGAGTTACGACCATACTGTTATGCA
This sequence comes from Actinomycetota bacterium, assembly GCA_947381255.1. Classification (GTDB taxonomy): domain Bacteria; phylum Actinomycetota; class Actinomycetes; order Nanopelagicales; family Nanopelagicaceae; genus PALSA-747. The sequence goes on along the minus strand of CANCUC010000025.1, from coordinate 3,753 downwards.
GGAGTTGCTTGATCAAGGTCGACTCACTGCCGATGAAGTTATCAATCATCCGCAACGTTCTCTCCTCACCCAAGCTCTCATTGGTGATTCCGGAATTGATCCGATTCTTCATATCTTTGAGAGCAAGATTGGTGATCAATTTCTACTCTGTAGCGATGGACTCTCTTCCGTCTTGAGTGACTACGAAATTGCAACAATCATTAAGAAATCTGAGGCTGGTGCGGTTGTTGATCAACTTATCGCAGCCGTTCATGCCAAAGGTGCTCCCGACAACGTAACCATTCTCTGGGTTGAAGTTGTTGAGAACCAGAGCGAACCATTTGTTGAATTACTCGGGGCGGCTAAATAATGAATAACAAAATATTTAATAGTCGTTACGAGATCGGTGCCATGATTGGAACCGGTGGAATGGCTGATGTTTATATCGCCGAAGATTTGCGATTACATCGCAAGGTTGCAGTAAAGATTTTGCGTAGTGACTTGGCGAGGGATCCCGCCTTCGTCGCTCGCTTCAAAAAGGAAGCTCTCGCTGCTGGCGGATTAAATAATCCAGGAATTGTCGCTGTCTTTGATTCGGGCGAAGATGGTCCGAACTCCTACATCGTTATGGAACTTGTTAAGGGTCATACCCTGCGCCAGGTTTTGCAATCCGATGCAGAGATTTCACAAGATGAGGCCGTTCAGATTGTTACCGAAATTTTAGAGGCTTTGGAATACTCCCATGCGGAGGGAATTATCCATCGCGACATAAAGCCCGGAAATATCATGATCACTGAATCTGGCAAGGTAAAGGTGATGGATTTTGGTATCGCGCGCGCACTAGATGACATTGGCGCCACCATGACTAATACCTGGAGCGTTGTAGGCACTGCTCAATATCTCTCGCCCGAACAAGCGACCGGGGATAGCGCAGATGCTCGAAGTGATATTTATTCAGTTGGTTGCTTGATGTATGAGCTCTTGGTTGGGCGGCCACCATTTATCGGCGATACCCCAGTATCGATCGCATTTCAGCATGTTTCAGCGCCTCTACCTGCGCCCTCTGATATCAACCCAGATATCGATCCCAATCTAGAGACAATTATTAAAGTTGCACTCCATAAGAATCCTGATGACCGTTATCAAGATGCTGGAGCGATGCTGGCGGATTTGCGCCGCGCCGTTCGAGGCGAGCAAGTAACAACCAAGATTCGCAAAACCTCTCCTCGCAAACGCATTTTTGCGATCGGCGGAATTGCAGTCGCTCTCATTGTGATTGCAGGCTCAACTCTTCTTACACGTTCTCACGCGCCGGTGGCTCCATCACTTCAAGTACCTAACGTCGTTGGTCTAACTGAAGCGCAGGCACGAGCCCTTTTACCTAATTTCACAATCAATATTCAGAACGGTCCTTCATCCACAATTCCCAAGGGAAGAATCTCAGGTCAGGTTCCGCTCGCCGATACAAAGGTAATTCCAGGTAGCAGCATCACCCTTACCGAATCATCAGGTGCAGGAAATACATCGGTTCCAATTAATTTGGTGGGACTTTCATTAGCAGATGCAAGAAGCGCACTCACCGCAGTCGGTCTCTCGGTTGCGCAGACAGTGTCGGTCGATTCCAATCAGGCACCCGGTACCGTCTTAGGAGTTAACCCTTCACCTGGAAGTATTTTGCAAGCTGGCGCAGGAGTTATCTTGCAAATTGCGAGTGGTAGTTTGCAAGTTCCAAATCTCGTTGGTTTAAGTGAAGTGCAAGCAATTACCACCCTCACCCAAGCTGGATTCTTAGTGCGAACGGCAACTGCATTTGATTCAACACAGCCACTGCAAGCGGTATTAGCGCAAGCACCAGATGCGGGAACAACTCAGAGCATTGGATCTGCTGTGACAATCACCATCAATACCCAACCAACGAATTAATTAAGAGCGATTAACTACCGGAGATAATCCCTCGGAGCGAGCGCGCGCGCCAATATCTCCGCAACGCTCTAACCAATTGCCGAGCATCTGATGACCGTGCTCGGTGAGTACAGATTCTGGATGGAACTGCACTCCGGAAATTGGAAGAGTGGTGTGTTCGATCGCCATCACCACACCTGATTCAGTCTTACCGGTTACTTCTAATTCGGCTGGAAGTGTTGCTGGCTCGATTGCAAGTGAGTGATAACGCGTTGCGGTAAATGGAGATGGTAGATCAGCCAAAAAACCTTTATTGCTGTGGGAAACAAGAGAAGTTTTTCCGTGGAGTAATTCTGGAGCTCTAGAAACTGTTGCACCAAAGGCAACACCGATAGCTTGATGCCCGAGACAGACTCCCAATAATGGAATCTTGTGCTCAGCCGCGTATTTCACCAATTCAATACTCGAACCTGCAGCCTCTGGAGTTCCAGGGCCAGGTGAGATCAAAATGCCATCAAAACTTCCAAGGGTGGAGAAATCGACCTCATCATTGCGGCGGACTGTGACCTCAGCTCCAAGCTGGCCGAGATATTGCACCAAGTTGTAGACGAAGGAGTCATAGTTATCGACAACGAGCACGCGGGTCATGGGGGTAAGGCTACCGACTGGATTGCTCGTGACATTTTCAATATTAATTTAATATTGGTGTACCTTTTGCTTATGCCTAAGTCCAAGAGCCGCAAGAAGGATCCGGTCTACATTCCGGATGAGGTCGCCCATCACGCGCCACTTCCTAAGGAGAGCCCAAAGTGGCTCGCCCCTGCAATGCTCGCTGGCTTTCTTATTGGCCTGGTCTGGATCGTTATCTACTATGTAAGCAACACCGGCTATCCAATCCCACACATTGGGGCTTGGAATATGGTCATCGGCTTTGGATTTATCGGCTTTGGCTTCACCTTAGCCACCCGCTGGCGTTAATTCGCCCGATCCACGCTTAATTACACCGCTGTAATTCTCCACATCGTGGATAAACCCTGTGGAAAACTTCTGCTATTTCTCAGGAAATCCCCAGCGAATTAGAGAATCCTCTCTCCTGTACCCCTCCTGTGGGGTAACAGAGTAATTAATGTGGAGGATCGAAAAATGACCGCACTTAAAGAGAGAGTTACCGTGGCAGATACATCCCAGAACAACTTGCAGAGAATTCTTGTTGTCGATGATGAGAGTTCAATTAGTGAACTAATTGCGACCAGCCTTCGTTTCGTAGGCTTTGATGTTCGCACCGCGGCGACCGGCTCCCAAGCTCTGACTATCGCTGAAGAGTTTAAGCCTCATGCTCTCATTCTCGATGTGATGCTTCCAGACCAGGATGGTTTTGAAGTCTGTCGCCAACTTCGCTCAGAGGGACATAGCGTTGGCGTTCTATTCTTAACCGCAAAAGATACTGTTGAAGACAAGATTGCCGGCCTCACTATTGGTGGAGATGACTACGTCACTAAGCCTTTCTCGCTCGAGGAGCTGGTGGCCCGTCTCCGTGCACTCTTGCGTCGCATCGGCGTAGTTGAGGCAAGTATTGATGAAGAGAAGGTTCGCTTCGCAGATCTCGAACTCGATGAGGCAACTCATGAGGTACGTCGCGCAGGAAACCTGATTGACCTCTCACCTACCGAATTTCTACTGCTTCGCTACCTCATGATCAATGCTGATCGCGTGGTCAGCAAGTCTCAGATTCTGGATCACGTCTGGCAGTACGACTTCCGCGGAGATGCTGGAATCGTCGAAACATATGTCTCATACCTTCGCTAGAAGATTGATATCTATGAGCCTGCTCTGATTCACACTGTGCGTGGCGTTGGCTACCGAATGAGAATT
>CANCUC010000024.1 GCA_947381255.1 Actinomycetota bacterium | reverse complement strand
CTGCAACCGCAACCGGATGAGCACCTGGCTCAGATTTAATCACTGTTGGATCTTCAAGAAATGGCGCCTCTTTAGCGGCTGCTGCAAACTTAGAGGAGAACTCACCAAAGACTAGGTGCTGTGATTTCTTTTCAATCAAATTAAATGTTGCAATATCCCAAAATGCGGTTGATCCACCATTGCCGACGATTACTTCATACCCTTCCGGAAGTGAGAAGAGCTGAGCCAGTCCGGCGCGAACTTCCTTCACAACATTTTTCACGGGAGCTTGCCTGTGCGAGGTTCCGAGAAGAAGTTCATTACTTGCTGCGAGTACTGCTACTGCAGCACTTGGGATCTTGGACGGACCACATCCAAATCGTCCATCTTGCGGCTTAAGGTGGGCAGGAATCTGAATATCGCTCATGCCCAAACCCTAAGGCATTGCTATGGATGCAAGCGGGCAAGATGCCAGCCGTCGGGCGATGTGGTGTAAATCAAACGATCGTGAAGCCTGGAGTATCTTCCTTGCCAAAATTCAACAGAGCTTGGCGTGACTAGATAACCTCCCCAATGTGGAGGGGTAGGAACAGCGCTTCCTTCAGGGTAGAGCGTTGCAAATTGATCAAAGCGCTCTTGAAGATGTTCACGCGATTCCAAATCATGAGATTGCTCGCTCGCCCACGCGCCAATCTGGCTGCCCCAGGGACGCGTTGCAAAGTAATCGGCGCTCTCCTCTTTACTGAGCTTTGTCGCCCGTCCTCGAATGATGACTTGTCGTTCCATCGCATACCAAGGGAAGAGAAGAGAGACTCTCGGGTTAAAGGCGATCGCCTGACCTTTGTTGGATTGATAGTTCGTGAAGAAGGAGAACCCAGCTTGGGTGACATCTTTGAGTAGAACCGTTCGAGAGGAGGGACCGATGGAGTCGATGGTCGATAGGACCATTGCGTTAGCCTCAACGACTATCGGATTCGCAGCAGCCTCTTTAAGCCACGAGGAGAACTGAATAATGGGATCGATAGCAACCTCTGATTCTTTGAGCCCGTTCTCTCCATAGGAGCGGCGCATCGCCCTAATCTCATCGCGAGTAGGGCCGGAGAGAGGGCTTTCAAAAGTGCTCATAGGTGTATCTAACGTCACTTTCTGGCAATCGGCTATTTATGGGCAGAGGGTTTGTACAGCGCCCCATCTAGCGTAAGAATAAGGCACCTACTTTGGTACTTTGGAGGGATTTTTCGTGAGCGAAGATTTCAAGCCGGGCTTAGAGGGCGTCATCGCCTTTGAGTCAACTATTGCAGAACCAGATAAAGAGGGAAGCGCACTTCGCTATCGCGGAGTAGATATTGAGGACCTCGTCGGTCGCGTTACCTTTGGAAATGTCTGGGGACTTTTGGTTGATGATGAATTCAATCCTGGGCTTCCACCCGCAGAGCGCTTCCCACTCCCAGTTCACTCTGGAGATGTACGAGTAGATGTGCAATCTGCGATTGCTATGTTGGCCCCAGCTTGGGGATTTAAACCACTCCTTGATATTTCAGATGAAGAAGCTCGCTCGAATTTAGCTCGCGCATCAGTAATGGTTCTCTCATATGTTGCGCAATCCGCTCGTGGTGTAGTGCTTCCAGCCGTTCCTGAGTCAGAGATTGATAAGGCTCATACCGTTGTTGAGCGGATGATGATTCGCTGGCGCGGTGAGCCTGATCCATTACACGTCCGCGCAATTGATGCGTACTTTGTATCTGCAGCGGAACATGGAATGAATGCCTCAACATTCACCGCTCGCGTCATCGCTTCAACCGGCGCCGATGTTGCAGCCTCACTTTCAGGTGCAATCGGTGCCATGTCGGGTCCGCTTCACGGTGGAGCACCCGCACGCGTGCTTTCTATGATTGAAGGCGTCGAGAAGATGGGCGATGCGCGCGCTTACGTTAAGGGAATCATGGATCGCGGCGAGCGTCTTATGGGCTTTGGCCACCGCGTCTATCGCGCTGAAGATCCTCGCGCCCGTACCTTGCGCCGCACTGCAAAAGAACTTAACGCTCCTCGCTATGAAGTGGCACTCGCACTTGAGCAAGCAGCGCTCGCAGAACTTCACGAACGTCATCCAGAGCGCGTTCTAGAAACAAACGTTGAGTTCTGGGCAGCGATCGTTCTTGATTTCGCCGAAGTTCCAGCACCGCTCTTCACCTCAATGTTTACAGCTGCTCGTACCGCCGGTTGGTCTGCTCACATCTTGGAGCAAAAGCGCACTGGTCGCTTGATTCGTCCATCAGCTCGTTATGTAGGCCCAGGTCCACGTAGTCCAAAGGATGTTAAAGGCTGGGACGACACTGTTCACGCACTACACAACTAATTAACTAAGGGGCGATGGTGGACACCAAACATCCTCATCACGATGGCAGCGATTTGTACCTCAGCACGAGCTCTCCCGAATTGGGTGAGCTCGTCGAGTTTAAAGTTCGCACACCTGTTGATTTCCCCATTGAAAAAGCCTTCATTCGCATCTACCACGATAGCGAACCGCGCACCTTCGAGATGAGTCTGATCTCTACCTCTCCTTGGGAGAAGTGGTGGAGCGTTAAAGCCCCCGTCATTAACTTAGTCGCGCAATATCGATTTCTCTTTGTGGGTGGAAGCGGATACCACTGGCTCAACGCGGCAGGAATTTTCCCATTCGATGTAACTAGCACCAATGACTTTCAAATCTTTGCAAAACCAAAGTATCCGCAGTGGATAAATAAATCTGTCTTCTATCAAATCTTCCCTGATCGCTTTGCCTCATCGGGCAAGGTGCGCAAAGTTCCCAAGCACTTTGTACCAAGAGAGTGGAATGCGCTACCTAAAGGAAAAGATAAGACCACCGGAATCGAATACTTCGGTGGAGATCTTGAAGGAGTACTCGAACACCTGGAGTACATCGAGGATCTTGGAATATCTGGAATCTATTTCACTCCCTTTTTCCCTGCGAGTTCGACGCATCGTTACGATGCAAGTAGCTTCTATAAAGTAGATCCGCTCTTGGGTGGTGACGATGCTTTAATTGCATTGAGTGAGGCCGCTCGCGAAAAAGGTATTCGCATTATGGGCGACCTGACGACCAATCACTGTGGCGCAGCTAATCCTTGGATCAAAAAAGCACTCAAGGATCGTAAGAGCGAAGAGCGCGGATTCTTCTACTGGGATAAATCAATCCCTCATGGTTACGAGGGATGGTGGGGATTAGCTTCACTGCCAAAATTAAATTACAACTCCCGCAAACTTCGTAAATTAATGTGGTCCTCTAAGAATTCTGTCGTACGCCAATGGTTGCGCGCCCCTTACAACATGGCCGGTTGGCGCATTGACGTTGGAAACATGACGGGGCGATACAAGGATCAAGATTTAAATCGGGAAGTAATGCGCGGAATCCGCGAAGTTATGGATCAAGAGAATCCCGATGCCTGGTTAGTTGCGGAGAATGCAGACCATTTCCCAGCAGATCTAGATGGCTTTGGCTGGCACGGAACCATGAATTACAACGGATTCATGCGACCAGTGTGGGGATGGTTACAGGAGAATCCTGAAGTTGAGGGTGGATTCTTCGGGCTACCAACCGATGTTCCGCAATTTACGGGACGCGAGATGGTCGCAGCGATGCAGATGTTTAATGGGGGAGTGCCGTGGCGAGCTCTCGTCGCTAGCATGTTGTTGCTTAACTCTCACGATACAGCTCGATTTAGAAATGTCGTTGGCGGAAATGCAAGTAGGCACTTCGCGGGTATGGCATTACTACTTACCTACCCAGGAGTTCCCTCAATATTCGCTGGAGATGAGATTGGTCTTAAAGGCGCGTGGGGGGAGGACTCTCGTCGCACTATTAATTGGGAGGATCGCTCTAATTGGGATCTGGAATTCCATGAGGTAGTGCAAAAGTTAATATCAATTCGTAAAGAGAGTCACGCACTGGCCTACGGCGGATTACGTTGGTTAAACGTTGAAGATGAGTATGTGTCCTACCTTCGCGAGAGCGATGTAGAAACTCTTCTAGTAGTTGTTGCCCGGGGTAAAACGGAGATAGATATTGATCTTGCAGCCATCGGATACGAGATAGATGAAGTTCTCTTTGGGCCGCTGGTCGCTGGTAACGCTATCTCTGGTGAAACTTCAGCGGCTGAAGTGATGATCTTGAAACTGAGAGAATTCAGTAAATAAATTTAAAGAGTTAGTCCAGTGAGCAATGGGCCATTTAAATATAACAATTAGGTATCAATATTTATCGCCACTATTTTGTGAGCGCAAAATAGTGCTAACCCCTAGCCACAAAGGGTTATTTGGCCATTCAGTCCTTGACTTGAACTCTTGAAGGTACTGAAATTCACCCACAAGCCTCATCTCTTGATGAGCTATACATTAAATAAGGAGTCACATGATTCGCAACCGATTTGGAAAGGTAGCGGCAGCTGTTGTTGCGACGGGTCTGATCTCAGGCATCGTCACTGCTCCAGTGCACGCAGCTTCCAACACAATCATTGTTTGGGCCGATGAAACTCGCGGACCAAACTTGCAGAAAGTTATTGCAGCAAAGGGTGACTGGGTTCCTGGTTACACCATCAAGATTGTTCCTTTCTCAAGCTTTGATGCTTTGAAGGCAGCATTCGATAACGCAACAGCGCTCACTGGTCCAGATATCGTGGTCGGTGCAAATGACTGGGTAGCAACCGGAGCTAAGCAAGGCAAGTTGGCACCAGTTACTTTGTCTTCAGCTGTTCGCGCTAACTTCACTTCAAACAACTTCTTTGACCTCTCTTACAAGGGCGTTCTTTATGGCGTACCTCTAGATGTCAACAACGTTGCCATGATTTACAACAGCAAGTTGACCACCAAGCCAACAACATTGGGTGGAATGGTTAAGTTCTATCTCGCCAACAAGGCTGCAGATAAGTTGACCGCTGGTCTTTGCGTTGCAGGCGGCGGAATGTCATGGGGCGCAGCTTCAGTACTCGGCGCACTTGGCGGAGCACCATATGTAATGTCTGCAAATGGATCTGTAGCAGCATCAGCTGATCCAGTTCCTTCAGATGTTGTTGGAGCAAACATCAAGGCTCTCTTCTTGGATAAGAATGGAAAGAGCAATGGCTTCTTCCCTGCAACAGATACCGGTTGCAAGACCGCATTCCTCGCAGGCACTGTTCCATTCGCAATCATTGGTAACTGGGAATGGCAGGATTACGTCAAGGCTGGTTTCGATATGAACCTCATGCCAGTTCCTGGCGTTAAGCATGGCTCCAATGGTTCAGCATTCGCATCTGTTTCAGGCGCAATGCTCACAACCTTCGCTGCTGCACACGGTGTTGATCAAGGCGCTAAGAGCCTCTTGAACAACTTCTTTGGTTCAACAGCCGGCGCAGTCGCATACCAGAACATCGAATTGCGTCCACCTGCAAATAAGAAGGCTCAAAAGGATGGTTCAATTACTGCAGCTCAAAAGGGCTTCGGTAAGGCTGGATCAATCGCTGGTATCCCTCAGATCGGTGCAATCCTTAATGGCGCACCTGGTGGAAAGAGTTTCTGGGATCTTCTTCCTGCATTCTGGACAGATGTATTGGTAAATGGAAAGGATCCAGTCGCTTCAGCAGCGAAGATGGATACCTTCTTCCAAGCTAACATCGCTGCAGGAGTTCCACAGCTCTAAGCAATTAAAATAAAGATAGTGTGAATCGAAACTGGTGGGTAGAGAAATTTACCCTCCAGTTTCGCTTATTGTTCAAATGTGCTTAACCGAATGAATGGATAGCTACAGTGGAGACGTTATTTAAGCGCAAGGTTACGGTGACCTTGAAGTACATCGTCGTTACCTTTGTTGCCTCTCTCCTCTTAATGCTCATCATGAGTTCATTCGCCAAGCGCGAATATGCAATCTCGATTTTTCTCGGCTTCGCCCTCTTTGCGATGGCAATCACCTACCTAACTAATTTTTCTATCCCCATGAAGTTCTTCCTACCTGGAATGTTCTTTCTGATTGCCTTCGTCGTTGGCCCAATTCTCTACACGGTGGCGATGTCCGCCTTCCACTACGAGACCGGTAATTACATCTCTAAGCCTGAGGCGATAACCCAGATTCTCTCTACGGGAGTTCGCCCGGACGACAACCAGACGACCTTTGATATCGTGATTGGCGAGGATGCCTCGAAGAATTTAGAGATCTTGGCATCTGATCCAACAAATAAGAAGTACTTCATCTCCACACTCACCAAGAAGATTGACCTCGATCCAGCCACTTTAAAGATCGATGAAAATGGCGATGTCGCAACCGCTCCTGGTTTTCATGCTCTTACACCAAGTGAGCAATCAGCGCTTGACGCGCAGCTAGGAAAGGCGAGATTCGCTTACTCCTCAGATTACTTCCTCACAATTGAGGGCGGAACGCTAGGTTCGCTCAAGCGTCAAACCTTGGTCTACGACCAGGCAACCGACACCTTTAGAAATGTTTTAACTGGCACGAGCTATAAAGATAACGGCACTGGAGATTTCGCCAACGTTGCAAATAAGGCGGAGATTCTTCAACCAGGTTGGCGCGCACCTATCTGGTTTGCAAACTACACAAAGCTTTTCACCGACCCACAAATTCGCAAGCCTCTGATCCGCGTCTTTATCTGGACCGTGGTCTTTGCGACCCTAACGGTGCTCACTCAATTTGCCCTGGGTCTGCTGATTGCGCTTGTCATGAATCGGAAACTCTTTGGCCGCAGGATTTACCGATCGATCATTATCTTGCCGTATGCGATGCCGAGCATCATGAGTATTTTGATCTGGGGTGGAATGTTTGACACCGAGTTCGGTGCCATCAACCACCTCTTTGGAACTCATGTGCACTGGTTCCAGAGTCCGCTCTACGCGCGGCTCGCAGTAATCATCGTAAATCTCTGGCTCGGTTTCCCTTACTTCTACTTAATCTGTAGCGGCGCCCTTCAAGCGATTCCGGCGGAGTTATCTGAAGCCGCCGCGATTGATGGCGCAAGCAGTGGACAGATTTTCCGCAAGATAACCCTGCCGCTTCTCTTGCAAGTGGTGTCACCGCTTCTAGTCGCCTCCTTCGCGTTCAACTTCAATAACTTCAACATTATTTATCTGCTTACTGGTGGTGGGCCGTCCAACACCTTAGGTGGTGATGTGGCGGGATCAACGGATATCTTGATTAGCTATACCTACAAGATTGCTTTCGGCGCGGGAACGCAAAATCTTGGGCTTGCTAGCGCAATCTCAGTGGTTATTTTCTTTATCATCGCTTCGATTTCGCTCTATGGAATTCGTCGCTCTAAGGTATTGGACTCATTCGCATGAAGAGATGGTTGAAAGAAGATTTGTGGCGCCACGCAATTGCCATCGTGGTCTGTTTCTTTGTGCTCTTCCCAATCTATCTGGTTATTCTCTCCGCGCTTAGCCCAACCGGTAGCTTGCAGGTAACTTCATTTATTCCAAAGACCATTTCATTCCACAATTTCTCTCAACTTTTTACAAGTCCAAAGATTCCTTATCTCGTCTGGATGAAGAACTCTCTGGTTATCGCCGGAGTTGTTGCAATCCTCTCGGTGGTAATCGGTGCAGCATCTGCCTTCGCCTTTAGCCGCTTGCGTTTTAAGGGAAAGAAACAAGGTCTTCAACTGCTTCTACTTGTGCAGATGTTCCCTGCGATTCTCTCCCTCTCTGCTGTTTATGTCATCATGTCTCGCGTCTACTCATTTGCTCCTCGTATCGGCCTCGGCACTCAACCTGGTCTGCTCTTGGTCTACATGGGCGGCGCAATGGGCGTGAATATCTGGTTGCTTAAGGGTTTCGTCGATTCAATTCCGATGGAGCTAGATGAAGCTGCCAAGGTAGATGGCGCCAGCGCCGTTCAAACCTATTGGTTGATCTTCGTACCTCTCGCAGCTCCGGTACTTGCCGTTGTTAGCCTCTTGAGCTTTATCGGAACCTTCAATGAATTTATCTTGGCCCGTCTCTTCTTGGTCGATATGCATGCGAGAACGATTGCCGTTGGTTTGCAAGGTTTCATCAGCGGTCAATATGCATCCAACTGGGGTCCATTCGCCGCAGGTTCGATCATCGCTTCGATTCCTCTGATTGCGATCTTCCTTTCATTGCAGCGCTACATCATTAGTGGATTAACTGCCGGTTCAGTAAAGGGCTGATCTTGAGGAGAACAGCGCCATTTGCAGTACTTGCGCTCCTCCTATCCTTGATTGCTGCAACAATGCCAGCAAAGGCAGCAACGACAAATGTTCTCACTCCTTCGCGCCCGGAGATGATCTACTTTGTAATGCTCGATCGCTTTGAAAATGGTGACCCCACAAATGACACAGGTGGGTTAACTGGAAATGAAACCACAACAGGATTCCTACCCTCGAACCCCGGTTTTTATCACGGGGGAGATATTCGTGGTTTGATCAAGAGAATTCCATATATTAAATCGCTGGGATTCACAGCCATCTGGGTGACTCCCGTTGTCCGACAATTAACAGTTGCTGCAGATGGAAAGAGCTCTGCATATCACGGGTACTGGGGAGTGGGCTTCGATCAAGTTGATCCACATTTGGGCACGATGGATGATTTTAAAGAACTTGTTACTGATGCACATTCGCAAGATATGAAGGTCATTCTAGATATTGTCGTTAACCACACCGCTGATGTGATTCATTATGTACAAGGCGGTTCGTATGTTGGACTTGCCGATAAGCCCTACAAAACCGTAAAAGGCACAACCTTTGATGCACTTAAGTTGGCGGGTAGTGCAAAATTTCCTGGTATCGATCAATTGAGCGCAACATCGAGTTTTCCCAAGACACCGATAATTGCCCCCTCACAAGCTGAGATTAAAAGTCCGGCGTGGCTGAACGATCCGCGCAATTATCACAACCGAGGCGATGTGGGGCAATCCGCAGAGTCGATGCAATATGGAGATTTCTTCGGCCTAGATGATCTCTTCACTGAGAGTCCAGAGGTTGTAAAGGGTTGGATAGGTGTATTAACTCAGTGGATTACGGATACGGGAATTGATGGTTTCCGAATAGATACCGCTCGACATGTAAATCCTGAGTTCTGGAAAGCCTTCTTGCCCGCAATGCGCGCAGCGGCATTCACTCAAGGGAA